>DASTBI010000014.1 GCA_035712145.1 Candidatus Eisenbacteria bacterium
ATCCAGCGTGCCGAGACCGATCCCGAACCCCTTGCCTTCTTCACCCACGCGGTTTTCGAGCGGGACCCGGCAGCCGTCGAACTGGATCTCGCCGAGCGGATGGGGCGCGGAGAGAATCTGCGGTCCGACGAAGCGCAGACCGTCCGAGTGCGCGGGCACGACGAAGCAGCTGATGCCCTTGCTGCGCGCACCGAGATCGGTGGACGCGAAGACGGTGTAGAAGTCGGCGATCCCGGCGTTGGAGATGAAGGTCTTGAGGCCGTCGAGCACGTAGCTGTCGCCCTCGCGGACGGCGGTGGTCGCGATCGCCGACACGTCGGACCCCGCCTGGCGCTCGGTCATCGCGAAGGCCGCCATCGAGCGGCCGCTCACCGCGGGGAGCGCATACAGCTCGCGTTGCTGCGGCGAGCCGGAGCGAAAAATGGGAAGCGCTCCGAGCGCCTGCAGCGCGAACACCGCGTCGGCCAGCGGCGACACGGCAGCCAGCGCCTCGCGCGCCAGGCAGCACGAGCGCCAGTCCTGGGCCTTGATCGGCTCGAACCAGCGATCCTTGCCCAGCATCTGGAGCAATGCGCGCGCCTCCATACGGCACGCGGCATCATCTTGAGGCACTCCGCGGCGGCCCAGCGCGACCGACCACGCGGCGATTTCGCGCGCGAAGGCGACGTGGCGCTCCTCGAGGAACGCCCGGATCGGCTTGATGTCGGGAAGGTCCATCCATGAGCCCCGGGAAGTCGGCGAACCCGGCGCATGATACCTGCCGATTGAGGATTGATCGAGGACGCCGCAGGTGTAGGATCGCGGGTGACCGGTTGCCCCCAACCGGCACCGTCCTGGCTCCGGGTTCCGGCCGATGCCGCGCAGGAATCACGTCGAGGAGGACGCGTCATGTCATCTCACTCACAGGGCCTGCTGCTTGCGCTCTGTCTCGCCTGCCCGGTCCCCGCTCTCGCATTCGACCGCACCGCGACCCCGGTGCCGATGGCGAAAGATCCTTCGGGTCCAAACAATCCGGCCCCGGTCATCGATGTCTGCCGCTGCTCGGGCACCGTCTTCGAGCTGGGGCCTTCCGGTCTGACCACACGCGAGTGGGTCGCGGACATCACACAATCGGTCGAGGACCCCGGCCCGAGGGATAGCTGCTCCGTGGGCTCCGTCCTCGAGGTCTCGTGGCATTCGGAGAAGGGGCCGGTCGTGGCGTGGGAATACGGGCTCAATCCTGTCGACTTCTCTTCTCCACCGCCGACGTTCGTCACCGTGGGACCGAACGTTCGAAGCGCCACATTCGATCTCGGTTCAATCTTCGGCAGCCAGCTCGTCTTCACCCTGCGCGCCATCGGCCCCAAGGCGACGGTGGAGGTCACGCGGATATTCGTGAAGATAAACCTGCCGCCCGACACGTGGTGGTCGGGTCCCGATCCGAACAGCCCGGCGCTTCAGCTCAAACCCAATGGCGAGAAGTACGTGCTGCTGTCGTCGTTCACGGGACTGCCGGGCAGCCTGCTGAGCCCCGACTCGGCCGAGGTGCTGCCGGTGCTTCGAGTCGATCGGAGGACCTTCTTCGAGGTCTGGGAGGACACCTTGTTCGTGCGTGGAGAGGACGACACGGTGCACAAGAACTCGTGGGTCATTCTCCACAACGGTGGCTTCGATCCGGACTCCCCTTACTCGGTGAAAGTTTCCGATCTGGCGCACGAGGTGATGGACGTCCCCGACGGTCCGGTGCTCGTGCCCGGCCCCGCGAATGGATCGCCGATCGGATTCCGGTCGGTCCTCGAGATGTCGATCACTCCCAACGGTATCCCGAGCCGGAGGGCGCTCAGCGGTCTCTATCCGATCTACGATCCCAATGACGTCTTCAACCTGCCGAGGATTGCCGGCTACTGGCCAATCTTCCAGGCCGGCCGTGTTTTCGCTGTGGCTTACGCGGAGGACGGCAACGGAGATCGCGATCGGCGGATCCCGAGCGGGCGTGAGCTGGTGCTGAAGATCGAAGCCGGAACGGCGACGCCGGAGGAGCAGGCACTTCGCTCGAAGGTGCTGACCTTCGAGGTCGATTATCCGCCGTACTTCGTCACCGGGAGCCCGGTCTTCAGTCCCACTCCGAACCAAGTTTTCACGAGCACGCAGTGGGGTCTGAATCTGGTGGCGGGCGACGCGGATCCCTGGCGACCGGGCGACCCTCCGGGCGGACCGAGCACGAACCTCACGTTGCGCAGGCGGGTCAAGGTGATCGGCAAGGACCTGCAGGGAAACGATTTCGTCTACGAACCACCGTTCCCGTACGTGAACCAGGTCAGCATCCTGACCGTGCCGGCTCAGCTGGCCTTCGGTCCTTGCACACTCGAGGTCGAGCTCTGCGACTGCGACGCGTGCGAAGATTTCCCGGGCACCGGCCGCTGCATCACGCGCCAGTTCCCGGTGATCTATCAGCCGCCCGCGGGCGCCGCGAGCGCGGCGTCGGCCGAGCCAGCCGAGACGCGGCCGTTGACCCCGAAGTCCACGCTGCTGCTCGCCCCCTATCCGAATCCCACGTCGCGCAGCACGAGCATCCGGTTCACGCTCGCCAAAGACGCGGCTGTCGAGCTGGAGGTCTTCGATCTGGCAGGCAGTCGAGTGCGGCGACTGGCCTCGGGACACCTCGAAGCCGGCGAGCACTCGCGGATCTGGGAAGGCACGAACGAGGCGGGTCAGCGGGTCGGTCAGGGCATCTACTTCGTGCGCATGCGAGCGGCCGGCGTGAGCATGACGCGGAAGCTGCTGCTGGCCCCATGAAGTGAAGCCGCTCGTTCGCGGCCACGACGCCCAAGGCGGCCACCTTCGGGTGGCCGTCGGGCCGCTAACCCGCTAGTCTGCCCGCCGTTTGGGCCGCCTCTGTTCCAGGAACTTCACGCTCAACACCCCACGCAGGAAGGGACAGCATGCCGGAGTCTTCCATGACCATCGACGGCGCCAAGGCGGACGCGTTCGCCGGCCGACTGATGAGCGCCCTGAATCAGGGCGCCTTCTGCCTCATGGCTTCCATCGGGCACCGCACCGGGTTGTTCGACGCCATGCGTGATCAACCGCCCATGACGTCTGACGCGCTCGCCGAGCGCGCCGGCTTGAACGAGCGCTACGTGCGCGAGTGGCTCGGCGC
>DASTBI010000015.1 GCA_035712145.1 Candidatus Eisenbacteria bacterium
CTTCGTGCGCCTCGGCATTCCCCGTGAAGTCACACCCGGTGAGACCCGGGTGAGCATCGTTCCCGAGACGGTCGGCAAGCTCGTCAAGGCCGGCCACCAGGTGGCCGTCGAGACCGGAGCAGGAACGGTTTCCTCGAACACCGACGACGCGTACCGGCAGGCCGGCGCCACGATCGCGCCGGGTCCGCGCGAGACCTATGAAGGGGCGCAGGTGGTGGTGAAGGTGAGAGAGCCCGTCTCCCATCCCGCCCTCGGCGCTCACGAGGCGGATCTGGTCCCGAGCGGCGCTGTCTTCATCGCCTTCCTGGGACGCGACGCCGGTTCCGAGGCGGTCAAGCGGCTGGCGACCCGCGGTGTCACCGCGTTCTCGATGGAGATGATCCCGCGCACTTCGCGGGCGCAGAAGCTGGACGCGCTCTCGTCGATGGCCAACATCGCCGGGTACAAGGCCGCGCTGATCGCGGCCAACGCGCTGCCACGCTACTTCCCGCTGCTGATGACCGCGGCCGGAACGATTCCCCCCGCACGCGCGTTCATCCTCGGCGCCGGTGTCGCGGGGCTACAGGCAATCGCCACCTGCCGGCGACTGGGCGCGCAGGTGGAAGCCTTCGACGTGCGGCCGGCGGTGAAGGAGGAAGTTCAGAGTCTCGGCGCCACCTTTGTCGGCCTCGAGCTCGGCGACGCCGGTGTTGGCGCGGGCGGCTACGCCAAGGAGCTGAGCGAGGAGCACCATAAGAAGGAGCAGGCGCTCATCGCCCAACGCCTCCAAGCCGCCGACGTCGCCATCACCACCGCGGCGATCCCGGGCAGGAAGGCGCCGCTGCTCATCACTCGCGCGATGGTGGAGAGCATGAAGCCAGGCTCGGTGATCGTGGACCTCGCTGCGGAGACGGGCGGGAACTGTGAGCTGACCCGTCCCAACGAAACGGTCGAGCACCACGGAGTGCGCATCTTCGGCATGGTCAACGTGGCGGCATTGATGCCGTTCCATGCCAGCCAGCTCTACTCGCGCAACGTTCACGCTCTGCTCCAGCTCATGGTGACCAAGGAAGGCGAGCTGAAGCTCGACTGGGAAGACGACATCATCCGCGACAGCTGCATCCATCGACCGCAGGCAGCGGCCGCCTCCGCGGCCCCGGCCGGGAGGGCTTCGTGAGCGAAGGCACGCTGATCCTGTATGCGATCTACATCTTCGTGCTGGCGGTCTTCGTGGGTTTCGAGGTGATCTCCAAGGTGCCGGTGCAGCTCCACACGCCACTGATGTCTGGCACCAACGCCATTCACGGGATCGTGATGCTGGGCGGCATGCTGGTGCTGGCGCAGGCCCACGACCAGGCTGTGCTCAAGTGGATCGGCTTCGCCGCGGTGGTGCTCGGCTCGGCCAACCTGTTCGGCGGCTTCGTGGTCACCGACCGCATGCTGGAGATGTTCAAGTCCAAGAAGAGCGACGGGAGGAAGTCGTGAATCCCAAGCTCCTCTCCGACGTCGCCTATCTGACCTCGGCCATCCTCTTCATCGTCGGCCTCAAGTTCCTGAGCCATCCCCGCCGGGCGCGGCGCGGCAACCAGCTCGCCGCGATCGGCATGGCGTTCGCCGTCGTCGCCTCGTTCATTTTCATCTGGGGCGGCGGCCAGCTCGAGCCCGGCTCGGACGCGGGTGTGCTGATCATCGTCGGCATCCTGGTCGGCGCGATCGCGGGAACCATCGGCGCCCGCAAGGTCGCGATCACCGAGATGCCGCAGATGGTCGCGCTGCTGAACGGCTGCGGCGGCGGCGCGGCGGCGTTGATCTCGGTGGTCGAATTCGCGCGCATCCAGCATGGCGAGACCGCCGACGCGCTCGGCTTCGGCGCCACGCTGTTCGGTCTGGTGATCGGCTCGCTCTCCTTCTGGGGCTCGCTGGTCGCCTTCGGCAAGCTTTCGGGATTCATGGAGAAGGCGATCACCTCCCCGCTCCAGAAGGCGCTGAACGGCGCGCTCTTCCTGGGCATCATCGCGACGCTGGTCTGGATCTCCATGGGCGGCGGCATGAACGCCTTTCTCGTGCTCACCGTGCTCTCGCTCTTCTTCGGCGTGCTGATGGTGGTGCCGATCGGCGGCGCCGACATGCCGGTGGTGATCTCGCTGCTCAACTCCTTCACCGGGCTCGCGGTGGCCGCCACGGGCTTCTCGCTCCACGAGCCGGCGCTGATCATCAGCGGAAC
>DASTBI010000016.1 GCA_035712145.1 Candidatus Eisenbacteria bacterium
GACCGTCCTCGAGTCACCCCGACGCGATCTGACGCGCTCCGTTCCTCGCTTTCGAGTGACGCCCTGCGAAACGTGCCGGCTTCACCGACTCGCCGAGCAGTCGCATGAACTCCTCGAAATAGGGCGACGCCACGCCATTCCGTGAGCGGCGGGTCACGCCCTGCCACGAGCGCCGGTGGCCGCGCCGGCCGAGTCGCACACCCGCCAGCTTGCCCGAGGCGAGCTGAGGCCCGACGGCCCACGCGGCGGCCACCGTCACGCCCAGCCCGGCGCGCACCATCGACAGCACGGCCTCCGTGAGCCTGATCACGTCCACTCGGGCGGGCCGGTGCGGCGTGCGTCCGAAGAACTCCTGGAAGAAGAAGTTCTCATCCGGCGGCGTGTACAGCAGCAGCCGCTCCCCGACGAAGTCCGATGCGCGCACGTACGGTGCGCGCGCGAGCCGGTGCCCCGCCGGGACGACGAGCAGCAGCTCGTCCTCGAAGAGCGGCCAGGACTCGAAGGCGCCCTCGCGACGGAGGCGCGTCACGATCGCGAGGTCGATCTCACCGGCCGCGAGCGCGGCCAGCGGGTCGTTCGTCGCCTCCGCCACGATGCCGACTTCGACTCCCGGATTCCGAGTGTGGAACCGGGAGAGGAGAGGCGGCAGCCACTCGTAGCAGGTGTGGCACTCCGTCGCGATCCTCAGGCGGCCACGGCCGCCGGCGATGTGCTGCCTCAGGTCCTGCGCCAGCGCGTCGAGCTCACCGACGATCGGGCGGGCGCGCTCGACGAGCAGCCGGCCGGCGTCGGTGAGGACGAGCCGGCGGTTGAGCCTCAGGAACGCGGGCACGCCGAGCGTGGACTCGATCTGACGCAGCTGGTGGCTCAGTGCCGACTGGCTGAGGTGAAGCCCCTGCGCTGCGCGGGTGAGGCCGCCCCGGTCGACGATGGCGAGCAGCAGACGCAGGTGGCGGGAGTCGAGTGGCGGCGCCGGGAGAGCGGGGAGAGCGGATGGAGGGGTCATCGAAATCACTCATCGTTTTGATGCAAATGTTGCGTTGGACGAATGGATGATACCCGCCGAGGATGAGGCGTGAAAGGAGAAATCCATGCGCCTCGCCCTGGCGACCACCCTTCCGGTCTTGCTCGTGGCCGCTACGTTCTCACTCGCCCCTGCGGCCCCCCGCGAGGTGCGCGCGGCCCGCACCGCCCGCGCCCCGGTGATCGACGGGCAGATCGAGCCCGAGCTCTGGACCCAGGCGCCCGAGATCTCGGGTCTGTTCCAGCAGCGCCCGGACAACGGCGTCGCCGCCAGCGAATCCACGCAGGTGTGGATCTTGTTCGACGACGACGCGCTCTACCTCGCGGCGCGCCTCTACGCCCGCAACGGGGTCACCCGCGTGGTGGCGCGCCGGGACACCTACGTCGAATGCGACTGGTTTGGGCTGCTCCTCGACCCGCTTCACGACCGGCGGACGGGGTGCTCGTTCTTCGTCAATCCTGACGGCGTCCAGTACGACGCGGTGATCTCCAACGACATCCAGGAGGACACGAGCTGGGACGCGGTGTGGCAGTCCGCGGTCTCGGTCGATGCCGGCGGTTGGACGGCCGAGATGCGGATCCCGCTCTCGCAGCTGCGGTTCGTCGAGCGCGAGCCGCAGGTGTGGGGCATCAACTTCATCCGCTGGATCCGGCATCGCCAGGAGCAGGCGCGCCTGGTGTCCCACCCGCGCAACCAGCCGGGCTACGCGTCGCGCTTCGGCGACCTCGTGGGGCTCGACGGCATCCGGCCGCGCGCCAAGGCGGAGCTGACGCCCTACGTTACGTCCGACATGGCGTCGCTCGAGACCGTGTCGCCCGCCGATCCGCTCAACGAACGCACGGCGTACACCCTGGCGAGCGGCGCCGACCTGCGCTGGACCGGCCGCTCGAGCCTGACGCTCAACGCGACCTTCCGGCCCGACTTCGGCCAGGTGGAGGTGGACCCGGCGGTCCTCAATCTCACACAGTTCGAGCAATTCTTCCCGGAGAAGCGGCCGTTCTTCCTGGAGGGCGCGAAGCTGTACGCGTTCGGTGACATCGCCACCGCCTACGTGTCGCCGTTTCGCATTGCGCATCCGCTGCTCTTCTACTCGCGGCGCATCGGACGGGTGCCTCAGGGCGACGCGCGGCTCACGGCCGACTATGAGGATGTGCCGGACGAGACCACCATCGAGGGTGCGGCCAAGCTCGTCTTCCGGACCGTGGGCGGGGCGAGCGTGGGGCTGCTCGATGCCGTGACCGGCACCGAGCACGCGTCGTTCATGACCGCGGGACTCGAGCGCTCGAAGGTGGTCGAGCCGCTCACCAATTACTTCGCCGGGCGCTGGACGCGCGATCTCGGCGAGAAGGCCCGGCTCGGCACGCTGGCGACCGGAGTGTGGCGGCGTCCGGAGGACGCCACCGCGTTCCTGCCGGAACGCGCGGTGGTCGCCGGCGCCGACGCCTACGCCTGGCTCGGCGATCGCAACGTGCTCGTGGACGGCTATGTGATCGGGTCTCACGTGCGCGGCACGACCGGCGCGATCACCTCGCTCCAGCGCTCGCCCGCCCACCAGTTCCAGCGTCCGGAGGCGGACCACCTCGACCTCGACCCGACCCGCAGCGACCTCTCGGGCGCGGGCGGCCGGCTCACGATCTCGCGCGAGAAGGGAACCTGGCGCTGGCAGGTGCACGGCGAAAGCCACTCGCCCGGCGTGGAGATGAACGACCTCGGGTTCATGGCGCGCGGCGACTTGAAGGCGGCCCATGTCGTGGGCACATGGTTCGACGTCGCGACGCGCCGGCACACTCGCAGCAACCGGATCAGCGTCGGCCGCTACGGGATGTGGACCCAGGGAGACGAGCCGATCGGCGACGGCATCGCCGGCGACGTGTCGACGACCTTCACCAACTACTGGACCGCGAGCATCCAGGCCAGCGGCTCGTTCGCGGCGCTCGACGACCGCGAGGCACGCGGCGGGCCGGCGATTCGCCGGCCATCGGGATGGAGCGCCACCTCGCGGATCGCTTCTGAGCCACGGCGCCCGATCGCCGTCGACTTGACCTGGTTGGCTGGCGCGGACGACGACGGCGGCCGCTTGAACGACTCCCGCGCGACGCTCACGGTGCGACCGCGTCCCAACCTGATCCTATCGATCGCCGGCCGTTTCGCAGTCAACCAGTACGCGGCGCGCTGGGTCGCCACGAGGCCCGATACCGCCGCAGTCGCCACGGGCGGCGCACGCTCGGTGTTCGGAGCCCTCGCCGAGCGCCGGATCGAGATCGCGCCGCGCGTGGACTGGACGGTACGATCCAACCTCACGCTCCAGCTCGTCCTGCAGCCCTTCATCGCGTCCGGCGTGTACACCCGAATCAAGGAGCTGACGGCTCCCGGTGGGGACTACCGCGTGTACGGCGAGGACGGATCCACCATCGTGCGCACCAGCACCCCGCGCGGGTACGTGATCGATCCCGATGGGCCGGGGTCGGCGGCGCCGTTCGCGATCCGCGATCCGGACTTCGTGCTCCGCTCGTTGCGCGGCAACGCGGTCGTGCGATGGGAGCTGAACGGGGCGACCACGATGTTCCTGGTCTGGAACCAGGTCCGCGGCGGCACCGTGTCCGAGACGCTGGCCATCACCGGGGACGACCTGTCGTCGATCTCGCTCCTGCCGGCCGACAATCACGTGCTGCTCAAGTTCAGCCACCGGTTCGATCTGCCGCGGTGACTGGCGGTGATTGACGTCAACGATCCTGGAGAAACCCATGCGTCACCCTCTCGCGCCGATACCGTGCAAGCCCTGGATGCTGAACGGACTCTCCGAGCGGCTGATCGTCAGCCATTACGAGAACGAGTACGGCGCAGCGGTGGCGTCGCTCAATGCGATTCGTGAGGAGCTGGGCGCCCTCGACCTGGCTGCTGCCCCACCGTATCTCGTCCGCGCCATGAAGCGAGAGGAGCTCGCGGCGCACGCGTCGGCCACGCTGCACGAGCTGTATTTCGGTTCTCTGGGCGGTGACGGCACCGCTCTCTTCACGGGCTCGGGTCCGGGCACCAGGATTGCGGAGCATGTGTCGGCTGCGCTGGAGCAGCAATTTGGCGGGATCGCATCCTGGCGACGCGAATTCGTGATGCTGGCCCAAGCGCTCAGTGACCACTCCGGCTGGGTCACGTTGAGCCACTCACGCGGAGACGGGCGACTCTACAACTTGATCGCATCCGATCATGCAGAAACGCTGCTGGACAGCGCCCCGTTGCTCGTCCTCGACATGTACGAGCACGCCTACCACCTCGACTTTGGCGCCAACGCCGGGGCCTACGTGGACGCCTTCATGCGCAACATCAATTGGACGGCGGTGGGCGACCGGTTGTTGCAGGCGAGCGGGAACCCCTCGCCACAGCAAGGTCAGGGAGGCCCTTCTCTGCCTTCCGTCTCGGTCGAGGAGCTGGCGGAAGAGCGTTCGAGCGACCGGCCGATTCAAGTGCTTGATGCTCGCCCGAAGCACTATTTCTCACGCAGCAAGGACATGATGAAAGGAGCCACCTGGAAGGACCCTGATCGCATCGAGGAGTGGTCCGCCGAGCTCGCTCCCGACACGCCCGTCTACGTCTACTGCGCCTACGGCTACGCGGTCGGCTGCGGCGTGACCGCTGCGCTCCGCGAGCGTGGGTTCGATGCGAAATACATCCGCGGCGGGTTGTCGGCGTGGTACGCGGCGGGCGGGGAGCGTGCGCTGAAACCAGCGCATGGCTAGTCCTCGGCTGCGCTATGTAAGATGAGCCCGTTCGGGTCAGCCTGAACAGGAACTCCCTGACCAGCTCGTTGTCAGGAGGTCGCGGTGACGCCCGGTGCACGCATGGTGCCCGTAGCCCTTCGCCCGAGTCGCCTCGCGCTGTGGACACTCCTGGCCATCGCCCTCATTGGGGCGACCCGCATCCCCGAACCGTTCGATGGGGACCAGGCTCTCTTCACTCTCATGGCCCGCGCGCTCCATCGCGGAGCCACGCTCTATGTCGACGTCTGGGACAACAAGCAGCCCGGGATCTTTCTGTTCTACTGGCTGGCAGGGCGTGTCTTCGGATTCAGTGAGATCGGCGTTCACCTGCTCGAGCTCCTCTATCAGCTCGTCACCGCGGCCTTGCTGATGTGGGTCATGCAACGAGAGCTTCGGCAGCCGGTCTTCGCCTGTGTGGCTGGCTTTCTCTCGGTGGGGAGCTTCTACCTCGGCGCGACTGGCTGGCACCTGGGTCAGGTCGAAGGCCTCGTCGGGCTGCCGATGCTCGTTTCGGTGGCACTCGCCTCGCAGGCTGCCGCCTCACCGGTGGAACGACGAACCCGCATGCTCGCCGCCGGCGTGGCGGCCGGCGTCGTCACGATCTTCAAGTTGATGCTCGCCCCGCTACCCGCGCTTGCATGGCTGGTGGCCTACATGGTGCGCCATTCCGAAGAGCGGCCCTCAGGGGTGCGTTTCTTCAGAGACTGGCTCTTACCGGCGATCACCGGAACCGGGCTTCTGCTCGGCGGCACCGCGCTATGGACGGCCTTCCGCGGCGGACTGGAGGAGTTGCTCTGGGCGTCGTTCACCTATCCGGTCCTGGCGGCTGCCGAGTTCCCCAGAGCTCCATGGGCCAGACTGGGAGAATCGGCGCTGTGGTTTGTCTCCCATTACCCGATCGCC
>DASTBI010000017.1 GCA_035712145.1 Candidatus Eisenbacteria bacterium
CTCGAAGGCCCGTGTGAGCAGCCGGCGGCCGACCCCCTTGTTCTGCAGCGAAGGCAGGGCCCAGAACATCGAGAGGAAGTGAGTGCCGCCGCGCCGGATCGTCGCGGCGAAGGCGACGACGCGGCCGTCCTGGACCGCCACGTGGAAGCCTCGGGGGTCCGTCCGCTGCAGATGCGCCAGCGCAGGCTCCATGTCGCGAGCGCGCATCGGCGGCGGATCGTTGCTCTGCCGGCGCGCGAGATCGGTGGCGGAGCGGAGAAACACACGCGCGCAGCCCATCATGTCGTCGGGGCGGGCTTGTCGGAAGCGAAGCGTGGATGCGGCCATGGGCGGCGGAATCTACAACAAACCGCCCTCGCGGGAGCCGGTCGGGGCCTCGAACGGCGTCCGACCTGGCCCGCTGCCGGTCAGAATCCCCAATAGGGTCCGATCTGAGCCTCCGAGAAGCCCTGGTAGTTGCAGTTCTCGCAGAACAGCCAGTGGTAAGTGTAATCGGCGCGGAGACCGAAGCCGCGGCTCATGCGCACGAACACCCCCGATCCGAGGGTGCGGGTCCCGACTCCGAATCCCCCGGCGAGCAGCACCCCGAAGCCCCCGTGAGGCGCGATGCCGATGGCGGGGCCCATGGGAATCGTGCCGCTGAGCGCGAGCTCGAGCATCAATCCGGTGCCGTCGCTCTCGTCGTCGAGCACCAATCCCGTGGTGAAATCGAGACCGAGGCTCGGGGTGACGAACTTCGGCGAGATTCGCGCGTAGATGCCATGCCCTACCAAGCCGAGATCGGAGGGAGCCGCGGCCCACAACCCACCCAGCTGGATCGCGGCCGTGGTCCTCGGCTTCTCCGAAGCGGGGATGAAGCGGCTATCGGATCGCGGGGTTGCTTCCGCGGGCGCCGACTGCACCGCCAGCACGTCGTCGAAGGGAACGGCGATCGTGCCGCTGGCGGTCCGCAGCTCGAGCGCCGTGATGAGTGGAGTCTCCGCATCGCGGCCGGTCGCCTGGACGCGCCGGCTCTCGATGCTCTTCCCGCCTTCCACTCTCATCTTGGAGAAGCGATCGTAGGCGACGGTGCGGATCGGACCGTCGCCCTTCCGTATCGCCACGCCGTCATGAGCCAGACCGCAAAAGGACACCTTGCCGCTACCGGTGATCCTCCCCGTGACCAGCTCGATTCGCGCGCCGATCTCGGGCATCGCGCGACCGGCGCTGGACTCGCTCCGCCACCGGTCGTACCGGACGCGATACTCGTCCTGAGCGACACGGCCGAGATCGAGGAACACCCCGGACACTCGGCTGCTGTCGCGGAGGACGAGAGCCACCGAGTCGCCCGGAAAGAATCGGGACGGCGTTGCCGCCGCGCTGGCGCCGCCAGTGCTCACCTGCAGGGTGATCGCCGGCAGCAGGACGAGAACCCAAGCGAACCTGCGCGCCATCCGGCGAACCGTAGCAAACGCCGGGTGAGAGCCGAAGAGCGGACTTCAATCCATGCCTGCGCGGATCCGCCCCAGGGTCTCCCGCATCCTGCGATAACGCTCGCCGTGGAGCGGGTAACCCTGCAGAGCCGCGATGACCACGAGCGATGCCAGAATCGGTAGCAGCGCCATCAGGGTGCGGATGCCGAGCAGCGCCGCCT
>DASTBI010000018.1 GCA_035712145.1 Candidatus Eisenbacteria bacterium
GCCTGTTCTCGAGGCTCGGTGACTTGCACACAAGTCACCCGCACCGGTGCGGGTAGAGCGCGGATCAAAGTAGGCACGTCCGGCTTCGGGAAACGCTCGGCCAGCAAGTGCTCGATCTCCGACTTGCTCTTGTGTACCGAGGCGGTGAGCAGGTCCTGCGCGTTCTCCGGCGTCAGATGGGGCTCGAGCAACAGAACCCCACTCACGTGCAGCTCTCCCTTCGCCAAACTCGCAAAGATCGCCGGGAACGTGCGAGCGGCACGCGCGGCCGTGATGCGCCTCCACGCTGTATCTTCGGACAGGTGCAGCTCACCCATGCAATAGGCATACATCGATGGGTAACCGGCTGGCAGGTAGAGCTTGCGCGCGTCCACCTCGGCGATGAGCGAGAGCAGCGTGGCCGTGGTAGCGCGGTCACGAGAGATGGCGGCGGCCAGGTCGCGAAGGACGGCCCGGTCGGTGAGATGAGTGTGCGAGTACATGATGGGCTCGACGGGGGCGGGTCGCCGAGGGCTAACGTGCTCTTTGTATCACGGGCTCTCTCTGCGCACTCAGCCTCGCGGCACACACCGATCGCAAGCCATCGCACGCGTCTTCTCACCCGCGCCGCTTCGAGTCATCAGCGCATCAACTGAGGCATCCTCGCGCGATTAGAGTGACACACTGCGGAGAAAGGCGCGATCGCCCGGCAAGACTCGTCAAGCAAATTCGCGAATCCACCCGCAATTACGAGCTCGGGTTGGCGCAACCGCACGACAAGGTCACTCTCATCTCAGGAACAGCACCACCACGCCGGCGACTGCCAGCAGCGCGCCGAGGAGGCTGCGGAGCGTGAACACCTCGCCATGGAATCGTGACGAGATCAGCAGTGTCAGGACCGGATTGATGGCGATGATCGAGGCGGCCACGCCCGCCTCGATGTAGGCCAGCGCGGCGAGCGAGAGGACGACTCCGAGCACCGGGCCGAACACCGTGCCACCCACCATGGAGGCCGCCGCGCCGCGATCGCGGACCGCGCCCAGGGTCGCTCCGACCTGCCCGCGCAGGATCGCCCAGCTCCAGATCGCCACGGCGCCCACGACGATGCGGATGACGTTGGCCGACAGCGGGTCGAGTCCGGTTCTCAGCGCGAGCTTGGAGAGCACGTAGCCGATCGCCTGGCCGAGCGCCGCCAAGAGCCCGGCGACGACTCCTGCGGCAAGCTTGCCGTGACGGCTGGCGTGCGGGTGGGCCTGCTGCTCCATCAGCACCCACACCACGCCGCCCACGGTCAGCGCCACGCCGAGCAGCGCCATCGGTCCCAGGCGCTCGCCGAGCACCGGCCACCCGATCGCCGCGGTCAGGATCGGCGCCAGCGAAGACATGAGCACGGCGCGGCCCGCGCCGAGGATCACCAGCGCTCTGAAGAACCAGGTGTCGCCGATGGCGAAGCCGATGAGGCCGCTGGCGGCGAGCAGGGCCACCGCCGAGCTCGAAGCCCACGAGGGCCATGGGGCGCCGCGCGTGATCCACAGCGCTGCGGCGAGCAGCAGCGCACCGACCAGCAGCCGGTGACGGTTGAGCACCGCTGCGCCCATGCGCCTTCCGGCGACGGTGAAGAGGTTGGCGCCGATGGCCCAGCAGAAGGCGGTGCCGAGGGCGGCGATCTCGCCGGCGTATCTCATTCCGGCCGACCAGGCGCCCCGTGGCTCAGGGCTCGATGGCCTCGGGGACCGCGGCGCCGACCGGCGGCGGCTCGGACTTGCGCACCGGGTTCATGAAAGGCAGGAGCCCGATGCCCACCAGGCCGAACAGGCAGTCCACCACCAGGGTCCGCGGATAGCCCCAGCGCTCGACCAGCCATCCCTGCCAGTTGGCGGTGTACCAGATGACGAGATTCTGCATCGCCATGTAGGCGGTGAACTGCGTGGCGGCCACGGCCTTGGTGGTGATGTCCATGAAGAGCGCCGCGCGGGTGCCGTAGTAGAGGCCCTGGAAGACGTTGTAGACCAGCACGGCGGCCCAGAACACGGAGACCAGCGCCGGCGCCGGCACCGGACGGTTCGGCATGGTGGTCGAGACGGGCATGATCCATCCGTGCTGGTGCATGACCCATGCGAGGTAGAAGGTCGGCAGCGTGGTGCCGAACACGTACAGCGCCAGCGCGCGCCGCCTTCCGAAGCGATCGGAGAGCCAGCCCCCCGCCACGCAGGCCAGCGCGGAGACGATCGTCGACCAGAGATTGAGCAGCGCCACCTGTGGATCGCTCAGTCCCAGCTCGACGGCCAGATTCGACTGCAGAGCGAGGCCGAGCGCGAAGGCCCCAGGGGGCAGCAGCGCCTGGAAGACTCCGACCCACGCGGCGCGGGTGCCGGAGAATGCCCGCCAGGCATCGCTGACGAAGCGACCGAGCTCGCGGACCGCCGCTCCCACCGCCGAGCCCTCGCGCAATGGACGCGCTGGCCCTCGGGGCTCGCGCATCGGCAGGGCGATGGTCACGGTCACCAGCAGGATCATGGCGGCGACGAAGAAATACGTGTTGGAGAAGCCGAGCAACGGCGCCAGGAAGAGCACTCCGGAGCCACCCACCGCCTGACCGATGTAAGCGCCGGAGAACATCAGTCCGTTCGCGAGTCCGCGCTCGTCATCGCGCAGCACGTTGACCGCGAGCGCGTCGATCGCCACGTCCTGGGTGGCGGCAAAGATGTTGTGGAAGAGCAGGAGGATCGTGAACAGCCGGGTCTCGGTCGAGAAGTTGACCGGCCACGCGACCATCAACGTGACCACCATCATGGTCTGCGCCAGCACGATCCAGAGGCGCCTGCGGCCGAATCGGTCCGAGGAGAACACGTCGACGAAGGGGCCGACCACCCACTTGAAGGACCAGGGCAGGTAGAAGGAGCCGACGAAAGCGCCGATCTCCGCAGGCCCCAGACCCTGACGCCGCATCTGGGTGGCGATCGCCGTGGCGACGAATCCGAGGGGAATGCCCTCGGTCACGTAGAGGAGGAAGAAGGCGGCCAGCCGTCCCCGGCGACTCGCGAGCGGATCGGGAAGGCGCATCGGGCGGCAGGGTGAGGCGAGGTCCCCCGGAGTGTCAACCGATCGAAACAATCCCTTGACCGCTTCGGGACCAATCCATAGTTTCGGGCTCGTGGTCCGTCCAGGCCCGGGCCATCGACGAAGGTCAGGTATCTCCCCGTCGCGAGGGCCACTGCCCATGGTCACTCGACGCACCGCCACTCGTCATCGCCGTGCCTGGCTCTGCTCCGCAGGGCTCGACCGCGCATGGCCCCCGCGCGCGTCGGTCGACGACCGGTTTCTTTTCCTCGCGATCCCGGCCTTTCAAGGACTCGGCCGCTGCCCAAGGACTCGGGCGCACTCGACACGTCAGGCTCTCCACCTCGCTCCACGCCACGGTCGAGCCCGCGCTCGAGGAGGTCCTCAGGCACTCGCCTAGCTGACGCACTCCCGTAAGTCTCGGCTGAACCCTCGCCCTCGAAGGCTCAGGTCGTTCCCCTTCTTCGGAGATACCCCCTATGTCGAAGATGGCACGATTCCTCGCATTCCTCGCGGTCAGTTGCTCGATGCTCCTCTCGGCCGCCGCGTTCGCTCAGGCGCAGGCCGTACGACCCATCCCCGGTGAGCTGCTGGTGCGATACAAGAAGGGGGTCGGTCCCTCGGACCGCGCGCTGCTGCACGCGCAGATGAAGGGCAAGGCGCTCAAGCGTTTCGACTTCATCGACGTCGAGCACATCAAGCTCGACAAGGGCGTCAGGACCGACGACGCGATCAGGAAGCTCAAGGGCAATCCCAAGATCGAGTACGCCGAGCCCAACTACGAGGTGCAGGCGTTCGTCACCCCCAACGACGCGCGCTTCCCCGAGCTGTACGGGATGCGGAACACGGGGCAGACGGGCGGGACCGCGGGCGCGGACATCAAGGCGACCTCGGCGTGGGACGTGTTCACGGGGAATCCCAACCTGCTGCTGGGCGTCATCGACACCGGCATCGACTACAACCACCCCGACCTGATCGACAACGTGTGGACCAACCCGGGCGAGATCCCGGGAAACAGCGTGGACGACGACAACAACGGCTACGTCGACGACGTCCATGGGTACGACTTCGTCAACAACGACGGCGATCCCTTCGACGACAACGGTCATGGCTCCCACTGCGCGGGCACCATCGCCGGCACCGGGAACAACAGCATCGGCGTCGTGGGCGTGAACTGGCGCGCCAAGGTGGCCGGCATCAAGTTCCTGAACTCCGGCGGCTCCGGCTCGACCGCGGCGGCCATTTCCGGCGTGCAGTACTCGATCGTGATCGGCTGCAAGCTGACCAGCAACTCGTGGGGCGGAGGCGGGTTCTCGCAGGCCTTGCTCGACGCCATCAACGCCGCGGGCGCGGCCAACCAGCTGTTCGTCGCCGCGGCCGGCAATTCGACCCAGAACACGGACGTCACCCCGAGCTACCCGGCGTCCTACAACTCGCCGTACATCATTTCGGTGGCGGCCACCGACCACAACGACAACCTCGCCAGCTTCTCGAACTTCGGCGCCACCAGCGTGGACCTGGCCGCGCCCGGCGTGAACATCCTGTCGCTGCAGCCGGGCGGCGGATACCGGCTCCTGTCCGGCACGTCCATGGCCACGCCGCACGTGGCGGGAGGCGTGGCGCTCGCGATGGGCCGCTTCCCCAACGCGCCGAACACCCAGATCAAGCAGCTGATCCTCAACTCGGTGGACGTGAAGCCGCAGCTCGCCGGCAAGTGCCTCACCGGTGGGCGGCTCAACGTGTTCCTCGCGATCGCCGACCCGGACGAGACGCCGCCGGGCGCGGTCGCCAACCTGTCCACCGCCAATCCCGGCTCCAACACGATGGGGCTCGCGTGGACCGCGACGGGGGACGATGGCAACACCGGCCGGGCCTCGAGCTACGAGATCCGCTATTCCACCTCGCCGATCACCGACCTGGCGAGCTTCCAGGCCGGGACGCTGGTGCCGGGACCGGATCCCCAGCCCTCGGGGTCGAGCGAGACCGTCGAGGTCGCGGGGCTCTCGTTCAACACGGCGTACTACTTCGCGCTGCGCGCCAGGGACGAGTTCGGGAACGCGGGCGCGCTCTCGAACGTGGCCACCGGCACCACGCTGGGTGAGCCGAACCTGTCGGCCTCCCCCGCGTCCTTCTCGGCGAACCTCCTCACCGGCGGCGTGGCGACCCAGACCCTCACGGTCTCGAACACCGGCCAGGGAACGCTCGACTGGACCATTCCGATTCCGGAGCTGAACTTCAGCCAGCCGGCCCCGCAAGAGCCGACCGTGATCGGCAAGGGCAACGACGACTGGCGGATCGGTCCGCCGGTGTTGCAGGGCTCCGGCGGGCCGGACGGGTTCGGCTACCGCTGGAAGGACAGCAACGAGCCGGGCGGGCCGCTCTTCTCCTGGATCGACATCTCCGCGACCGGCACCCAGATCCCGCTCACGGTGGACGACGGATTCGCCGCCGCCATCCCGATGGGGATGGACTTCCCGTTCTACGGGAGCACGTTCAACACCCTGCGGCTCCACTCGAACGGCTTCCTCTCCTTCACCACCACCACCGGTGCGTTCGACGACAACCAGCCGCTGCCCAGCTCGGGCGGCGCGGCGAACCTGGTGGCGCCGTTCTGGGACGACCTCGACTTCCGCACCACCGCGGGCAGCGCTCGCGCCTACTACCACAACGACGGCACCCGGCTGGTGGTGAGCTGGGTCAACGTGCCGCACTTCGTCTCGAGCGGAACGCCGACCGGGCCGTACACGTTCCAGGCGATCCTCTACCCGACCGGCGAGATCGTGTTCCAGTACCTGAACATGAACACGCCGACCAACTCGGCGACGGCCGGCATCCAGAACGCCGCGCGCGACGTCGGCCTCACGGTGGCATTCAACACCAGCTACGTCGCCAACAACCTGGCGGTGCGGATCGCGCCGCTGCGCCAATGGCTCACGGTCACGCCGAGCTTCGGGCGCGTCCATTCCGGGCAGAGTCAGGACGTGACCGTCCGCTTCGATGCCACCGGCCTGGACGGAGGCCTCTACACGGGCGCGATCGAGGTCAACAGCAACGATCCCGGTGGCCCTTCCGCGCACGCCGCGCAGCTCTCGGTCACCGGCGCGCCGGACCTGGCGGTCAATCCCGCCAGCTTCGACTTCGGGACGCTCTTCGTGGGCGCCGCTCCGACCAAGACCATGACCGTGTCCAATCCCGGCACGGCGCCGCTCGACGTGACGGCGATCCAGAGCAGCGATCCGACCGTCACCGTGGACCAGGGAGTGTTCACGCTCGCCCCGCGGGCGGCGCGCAACGTGATCATCACCTATCACCCCACGTCGCCCGGAGCGTTGAACGCGACGCTCACGCTCCAGAGCAACGACCCGGACACGCCGTCCAAGCTGGTCCCGGTCGTGGGGAACGCGGTGCCGGCGCCGGTGTTCGCGGTGAATCCGGAGTCGTTCGACGTCTCCCTGCTCACCAACACCGCCACGACGCGAAATCTGCGCGTGTCCAACTCGGGCGGAAGCAACTTCGTGTTCACCGCCGAGCCGATCATCCAGACCCCGAGCGGCACGGTGGTGGTCCAGGGTGACGCGGACAACGTGGACCTGCCCAAGGACGCGCCCGACGTGCTGTCGGGTCCTGTGGCCCAGAAGTCGGGCGGTCCCGACGTGTTCGGCTACACCTACCAGGACAGCGACGAGCCGGGCGGCCCGACCTTCTCGTGGGTCGACATCAGCGCCACCGGCACGCTGATCCCGTTCAACGGGGACGACCAGAACCTCGGGCCGTTCCCGATCGGGTTCTCGTTCCCCTACTACGGCGCGACCCAAACCCAGTTCAAGCTGTGCACCAACGGCTGGCTGACCTTCACCACCACCAACACCCAGACCACCTTCACCAACACCACGCTGCCGAACACCGGCACGTCGGTGCCGCCCAACATGCTGGCGATGTTCTGGGACGACCTCGACTTCCGGCCGGCGGAAGCACCCAACGCGCGCGTCTACTACCAGTACGACGGCACGCGGCTGATCATCCAGTTCAAGTCGGCGGAGCGGCGGCTGGAGACGGTCACGCCGAGCGACTTCGAGATGATCCTCTATCCCAACGGCACCATCGTCTATCAGTACCTGGCGATGAACATGACCACCAAGAACAGCGCCACCATCGGAATGCAGAACGCGACCCGGAACGACGGGTTGCAGGTGGTGTTCAACGCCGCCTACGTCAAGAACGCCCTGGCGGTCCGCTTCCGTCCGCCGGCGCGGTTCCTCACCGTGAACCCGACCGGCGGAACGGTCCCGCCCGGCGGCTTCGTCGACCTGACGGTGGGCTTCAACGCGGGCGGCCTGTTCGGCGGCGACTACGCCGGCGCGGTGCGCATCGCGGGCAACGACCCGGTGCTCCCGACGCGAGACATCCCGGCGCTGCTCCACGTCACCGGCGTGCCGGACATCGCGACGGCGCCGGCCTCGCTGGACTTCGGGATCGCGTATCTCGGCTTCCCGCAGCTCCGTCAGATCTCGGTGCAGAACAACGGCACCGACGCGCTCAACGTCTCGGGCATCAGCTTCGACGATCCCGCGTACGGCGTGGATCAGAGCAGCTTCTCGGTGCCGCCGCTCGGCAACGCGCTGCTGTTCGTCTCGTTCAACCCCACGACCGTCGGGCCGCGCCCCGCGACCATGACGATCGCCAGCAACGATCCGGACACGCCCGCGAAGGCGGTGCCGCTGACCGGCCAGGGACTGGTGGCGCCGGACGTGCGGCCCGACCCCGCGAGCCTGAGCGCGTCGCAGACCATTCCGGGCTCGGTCCAGCGCACGCTGACGCTTTACAACGATGGAGGGAGCGACCTGAACTTCGTGGTCGGCACCCAGCTCACCGCGAGCTCGGTCACCATCCACGAGAGCCTGGATCTGGAGAAGGAGGAGAACGACCCGCGTCCCGGCATCCTCGGGAGCGGCGGTCCCGACCAGTTCGGGTACCGCTGGCGTGACAGCGACGATCCGGGCGGCCCGGCCTTCGACTGGGTGGACATCACCGGCATCGGCACCCCGGTCACCTTCGCCACCGGCGACGACGCCAACAGCCAGAACCACCCGATCGGGTTCAACTTCCCCTACTACGGCGGCACCTTCAACTCGGTGAACATCTGCACCAACGGCTGGATCTCGTTCACCGCGACGCAGACGTCGTTCAACAATCAGCCGCTGCCGACCAACGCGACCTCGACGGCGCCCAACATGATCGCGGCGTTCTGGGACGACCTGAATCCCGGCACGGCCACGCCGCGCGTCTACCGCTACAGCGACGGGACGCGGTTCATCGTGTCCTACGTCGGCGTGCCGCGACTGACGTCGGGCGGCCCGTACACGTTCCAGATCATCCTCTATCCGAGCGGACGCATCGTCTACCAGTACCTCGACATGCAGGGCACGCGGCTCAACGAGGCCACGGTCGGCATCCAGAACGCGACCAAGACCGACGGCCTCACCGTGGCCTTCAACGCGCCCTACGTGCACAACGGTCTGGCGGTCGAGATCGCGACCATTCCCGAGTACCTGACCGTCAGCCCGACCACGGGCACGATTCCGGCGGGCGGCTCGGCGAACGTGATCGCGACCTTCAACACCACCGGGCTCTTCGGCGGCGCTTACGACGGCGCGCTTCGGATCACCAGCAACGATCCGGACGAGCCGCTGGTGAGCGTGCCCACGCACCTGACCGCGATCGGCGTGCCCGACGTCGCCGCGGTCCCGGCCAGCCTCGACTTCGGCTCGGTCTACATCGGCCTCACCAAGGACCTCCCGGTCTCGGTGAGGAGCGTGGGAAGCGACGTCCTCAACGTGACCGGCGTCAGCTTCGACAATCCCGCGTACAGCCTGGTGTCCCCGCCGAGCTTCCCGGTCTCGGTCGGATTCAACGGGTCGCTGGGGCTCACGGTGCGATTCACGCCGAACGCGCCTTGCGCTCCATGCACGGGCAACCTGCTGATCGCGTCGAACGACCCCGATGCGCCTTCGTTCGCGGTGCCGCTGTCAGGCGCCGGCGTGGTGCCTCCCGAGATCGAGGTGTCGCCGTCTTCGATGGCGGCGGCGCTGGCCACCACGCTCGGCCCCACGGCGATCCAGAAGACCAAGAAGCTGGTGATCGCCAACACCGGTGGCAGCGACCTCGACTGGACGGCGGCCGCCTTCGAGACCGGCGGACCGGCCAGCCAGGGACACGACTACATCGAGCTGGCCAAGGCCGAGGACGTCGCGGGCAGCGAGGAAGGCGTCGATCCGCGACCGGGGATCCTCGGGTCGGGCGGGCCGGACGCGTTCGGCTATACCTGGAAGGACAGCGACGATCCGGGCGGGCCGACCTACCAGTGGGTGGACATCTCCACGATCGGCACGGACACCGACTTCCCGGACTACGCGCTGGACAGCAACGTCGGACCCTATCCGATCGGCTTCGCGTTCCCGTTCTACGGGCAGACGTTCACCGAGTTCCACGTCTGCGATAACGGCTGGATCAGCTTCACGAACGGAACGTCGACCGCCTTCACCAACCAGCCGTTGCCGAACGCCGCGAGCGGCGTGCCCGAGAACATGCTGGCGGTGTGGTGGGACGACATGATCTTCGACTCGGGCGACAACGCGTACGTCAAGTACCACAACGACGGAACGCGCCTGATCATCGAGTACTTCGTCCGCCGGATCGCCGACTTCACCCCGCCGCACTACAATTTCCAGATCATCCTCTATCCGAACGGCGACATCGTCTATCAGTACAAGTTCTTCGACGTGCAGGTGCTGAGCTCCACCATCGGCATCCACAACGGCACCAAGACCGACGGCCTCACGGTGGTGCACAACGCCGCCTACGTGCATCCCGAGCTGGCCATCAAGTTCAGCAGCCGTCCCTCGTGGCTGACGGTGGCGCCGTTCTCGGGAACCGTCGAAGCGGGCGCTCCGCCCGACACGGTGATGGTGACGTTCAACGCCACCGAGCTCGAGGACGGGGACTACACCGGCTTGGTGCGGATCGGCAGCAACGATCTGGACGAGCCGTCGACCAGCGTTCCGGTGTCGTTGCACGTCGGTGTGGCGCCGGCCGTGGTCGCGGTCAATCCCAACACGCTCAATCGCAACTCGAACGGCAACTTCGTGAGCGTCGCGGTGACGCCGCCCGCTCCGGCGACGCCGGAGCAGATCCTCACGTCGAGCCTGCTGCTCCAGCGCTCGGTGCCGGTGGATCCGCAGGGGCCCGTCGATTACGAGGAAGGGATCGCCTATTACAAGTTCGATCGCGCGGATCTGCTCGGGATCCTTCCCGAGGGTGACGCGGTTTCGATCGAAGCGATCGGCGAGGTCGAGGACGTGACCTGGTTCTCGGCCACCGACGAGGTGCGGCTGCTGAAGCCTCACTTCTCGACCGTGTTCATGCCAGGCGGCAGGACGCGCCTGTCGATCGGCTCGCAGGTCAATCTGCAGTGGACCGACCCGGTGGGCCACACGCCGGCGAGCTACGACATGTCGTTCTCGGCGGATGGAGGGATTACCTGGCTGCCCGTCTTCACGGGGCGGACGCAGCGGAACTTCCAGTGGACGGTGCCCGCCTGGTCCACGGATCACGGCATGCTCGAGCTGGTCGCCGTGGACGCGGCCGGTCCGATGGGCGTGTGGCTGCAGGAAGACGTGGAGATCCTGCCGGGCGTCACGGGGATCGACACGCCGCTCCCGAAGGTCTTTGCGCTCAAGTTCTCCGGACCGAACCCCGCGCCGGGACGAGCCGACATCGAGCTGGCGCTGCCGACCGCGTCGGGCGTGGAGGTGCGGGTCCACGACGTTCGCGGCGCGGTGGTGCGCCATCTGGTCGATGGCAACCTCGAGGCCGGCATCCATCGCCTGCGCTGGGATGGGCGTGACGCGGGAGGCCGCCGGGTTTCCGCCGGCGTCTACTTCGTCCGCGCCGTGGCGGGCCGCGAGCAGGGCAGCACGCGACTCGTGATGCTGCCGTAGGCGGCGCGCATCAGGGAAGCGAAGCGCCCCGGCGAGAACCGCCGGGGCGCTTTCGCGTCTCGCCGTTTGCGGTCGAGGACGGCCTGGATAAGATGCCCCGCGTGACTCGCGCTCGGCGGTGGATCTCGAGACTCTCGTGGCTCGCGCTGGCGCTCTCTCAGCCGGCGCTCGCGGCCGCTCTCGAAACGCTGAACGGCCGAGTGGTGCTCCAGGAGCGCGGCAAGGCGAGCGCCGAGGTCGCGGCCGCGATCGTCTACTTCGTGCCCGATCAGCGCCCTGCCTCGCCGGCTCCGGTGCGCTCGGAGATCACGACCCGCAATCGGCGCTTCTCGCCGCGCACACTGGCCGTACCCGTCGGCAGCAGCGTGAGCTTTCCCAACGAAGACGCGATCCAGCACAACGTGTTCTCGCTCTCCCCCGGCAACCGCTTCGACCTCGGCCGCTACGGCAAAGGGGAAAGCCGCGCCCAGAAGCTCACTTCGCCGGGAGTCGTGCGCATCTTCTGCAACGTGCATCGGGAGATGGCCGCGACCGTTCTGGTGCTCGACACGCCGCACGTCGCGCGCCCGGGATCTCGGGGTGAGTTCCGCGTCGAAGACGTGCCTGCGGGTTCGGGGACGCTGCACGTCTGGCATCCACGTGCAGAGCCGTGGCAGCGGGCCCTGACGCTGCCGTTCGGCGACTCGCTCGAAGTCAGGCTCTCGGCCACGCTGCCCGCGGTTCCCGCGCATCTCGACAAGACCGGCAGACCCTATCGGGACGATGCCGATGACACCTACCGCTAGACCGTTCAGGCGATCGCTCGGCGGCCGGCTCTTCCTGCTCTCCGGCGGTCTCGTGCTCGCGGCCATGACCGCGGCCGTGGGCCTCACCGCGTGGCGCGCGAGCCAGGTGGCCAATCAGTGGGTCCAGGAGACGCTGCGCGCGTCCTCCGAAGCGCAGGCCCGAGTCCATCACCAACGGCTGACCCAGCTGCGTCTCATGACTCGGTTCATCGCCGCCGATCCGAGCTTCGCCGCGTATGTGACCGAGACCGACCCGACCTCGGCGCGCGACCTGCTGCTCGAACGCCAGAGAGAAGTGGAATGCGATCTCATGATCGTGCTGGATGCGCGTGGCGTCGTGCGCGCCCGGACCGATCGTTCCGGCGCCGCTGGGGAAGACCTCTCGTCCGAGCCTTCGGTGGCCACGGCCCTCGAGCACGGCGAGACCACCGGGCTCATGCGGGATGGGGCGCGCTACTGGACGGTGGCCGTCGTCCCCATCGTCGCGGGCCAGGAGTCGCTGCTCGGGTTCCTGGTGGCGGGCATGGCGGTCAACGACGATCTGGCGCGCGAGGTCGGCCGCGGCAGCGGCGCCGACGTCGCCTACATCGCCCGCACGCCGGAGCCGGGGGTCGTGGCCTCCACCCTTGCCGACGACCCCGAAGTGCTCCGCGCCATCACCCGGCTCGCGCAGTCGCCCAACCCCGGAGAAGCTCGCCGGTCGCGCCTCTCGGTCGGTGGCCGCACGTGGGCGGTGCAGGTCACCGCTCCGACCGGCGAGGCCGCGGGTCGCGACGATCTGGTGGCGGTGACCATGGCATCGCTCGACCGCGTGCTGGCGCCGTTTCGGCGCATCGAGCGCGTCCTCATCGGAGTCGGATTGGTGTCGCTGGCCGGCGCGTTCGCAATCTCGTGGCTCCTGTCCCGGCACGTGACCCGGCCGCTCGAGCGGCTGGCCGATGCCGCGGAGGCGGCGCGCGAAGGCCGCTACGATGCGCCGCTCGTCGTTTCCGGCGACGACGAGGTCGCGCGACTGGCCCGGGCGTTCCGTGGCCTGCTCGGCGAGCTGCGCGACGAGCGTGAGATGGAGGCGTACCTTGGAGCGCTTTCGCGCTCGCTTCCTGAATCGGAGCCCGCACCGGCCGATGGCGAGCTCCTGAAACCGGGCAGCACGCTCGCCGATCGCTACGAGATCGTGACGCGGCTGGGAGCCGGCGGCTATGGCGTGGTCTACAAGGCGCGCGACCGCCAGCTCCAGGACACGGTGGCGCTCAAGGTGCTGAGACCTGGAGTCGCCGCCAAGCCCGAGCTCGATGCGCTGAAGGAAGAGCTGCGCATCGCGAGGCGCATCACGCACCGCAACGTGCTTCGCACCCACGACTTCGGAGAAGCCAACGGCGTGGCCTTCATCTCGATGGAGTTCGTGCGTGGCATGACGCTGCGGGAGCTGCTGGAGCACACCGCAAGGCTGCCCCTCTCGGTGGCGCTCCGTCTCGCGCGTCAGCTCCTCTCGGGCGTCGACGCCGCGCACCGCATGGGGGTGGTGCACCGCGACCTGAAGCCGGAGAACCTCATCCTGGATGCCTCGGGGGTGCTGCGCATCATGGACTTCGGGATCGCCAGAGCCACGCGGATCCGCTCCGCGCCCGGGGACCGGAACACGGTGGTCGGAACCCCCGGCTACCTTGCACCGGAGCAGCTCGGTGGCGATCCTGGCGACGTGAGATCGGATCTCTACGCGTGCGGCGCGGTGCTCTACGAGATGTTCTCGGGGGGGCCGCCCTTCTCGGCGCTGGATGCTCACGAGCTCTGGTACCGCGTGCAGAACGAGGATCCCGTTCCGCTCGCGCAGGTGGCGCCGGGCACGCCTCCCGATGTGGCGAGCGCGGTGATGCGCTGCCTCGACCGCGACCCATCGCGTCGCTTCGCCAGCGCGGCCGACCTGCTCGAGGCGTTGGCCAAGGTCGAAGCATGATCGCCGCCCCCTTCCTCCTGGCGGGACGTCTCTGCACCGCAGCCATCCTCTGGCAGGAAGCCGGCATCGATTCGGCCGCGACGTTCGCGCCGCCTCCTCCCGATGAACACTTCGCCGCGCGCGCCCTCGAGCCCTACGCCGACCTTCGCTCGTGGATCGAGCGCGTCGAGAACCGCCCCGGCTTCAGCGAGGATCTGCAGCGGACCCGCGCCACGCTGCGCGCCGGCCTTCGCTTTCGTCCCATGGCATCCCCCGCCGAGGCGATCGCCGGTCTGCGCGCCAGCCTGGGCAGCGACCGCAACGCCGAAGCGCGCGCGGCGTTCGACAACGAAGCTCCCGACACCCTCGAGGCCGACGAGCTCGCCGGGCGGCTGCGCAGCTCGGGGGGCGACGCGATCAGCCTGGGCAAGTTGCGCTCTCCGCTCGCGCTCACCGAGATGGTATGGGATGCCGATCTCCGGCCCGTGGGCGCCACGGCCGGGATCTCGCTGGACCGGATCGGGGTCATCGGCGCCCGGCTTGCGGGTGGCTGGCTCCAGCGCGCGGACTGGTCGGGTGACGCCTGGATGGCGGCGGGTCAGGCCTCGATCTCACGCGACTTCGGCGAGGCGACGAGGACGGAGGTGGTCGGATCGTACCTCGAGTTCGGCAACCTCGATGAGCTCCCGAGTCAGGGCTTCGCACGCCAGAACACGACGGTCCTGGGCCCCGAAGGGCGGCGCTACGCCGTCGACTTCCGGGTGCTCGACTTCCAGGCGGCCGTCACGTCGCGGTGGGCCTCGTTGCCGATCTCGATGCGAGTCGACGTGGCGCGCAATCTGGCAGCGGACGAGCACCACGACGCGATCCGCACGCGGCTGGCGCTGGGCGGCATCGACATGCTGGGCGGCTTCGAGATCGGCTGGATCTATCAGCGGATCGAACGCGACGCGGTGTGCGCCGCGTTCAACTCCGACGACTGGTGGTTCCACTCCCGCACCCGTGGACATTTGGGCTGGCTGGCAATCGGCGCGGGCAGAACCTTCGGTCTTCGGCTCACCGCGACCGCCGAGCAGCGCGACGACTTGACCACCGAGGTGTATCGCTATCGTGCCGAGTTCCTTGCCCGGGCGATCTCCCGCTGATTTCCCGCGAGAACATCACCGCGCGCGCAACTCCGCGATCGAGCGCACCACACCGCCCCGGGCCACGAAACGCACCGCTCGCCATGCCCGCACATCGCGCGTCGGATCCGCGGCGAGGACCACCAGGTCCGCATCCTTGCCCGGCTCGATCGTGCCGAACCGATCGCTTTCCCCCATGGCGCGGGCGCCATTTCGAGTCGAGGCCACCAGCACTTCGGACGGCGTGAGCCCCGCGGCCGCCATGGCTTCCATCTCGGTGAATACCGCCGGCCCGTGGAGCGTCAGCGGGTTGCCGGCATCGGTTCCCATCGCGATCGGGATCCCCGCCTTGCGCACCGACATCAGGTTGTTCGCCATGGTGCGGGCGCGCTGCTCTCTCACCCGGGGATCGGCCGTCGCCGGCGGCCGCATCCGTTTCGCCACCAGGTCGAGGTCGCCCGAGACGCGCGCACGCGTGAGCGAATCGACGGCGTGCGTCGGATCGTCCAGCACCGGCGGCCGGCCGGCCTTCGCCGCTTCGTAGAGCTTGCGATAGCCGTCGAGCACGGTGAGCGTCGGGCAGTACACCACCGGCTTCGCCTTCATGAGCCGCAGGAACTCCGCATCCACGGGCTTGTCCCACACGCTGTGGACCAGGAGATTCGCGCCGGCGCGCAACGCTGCCTTGGCTTCGGCGAGCCCGGTGGCATGGACGATCAGCGGCAGCCCCAGGCGTCGCGCTTCCGCTCCCGCGACACTCACCATGCGCTCCTGTGCGACGAGATCGTCACCCGGGCGAACGATGAACCACACCTTGACCGCGGAGGACCCGAGCGTCTTGAGGTAGCGAACGCCGGCTCGCGCCACGCTGTCGCTGGTCAGGTAGATGAAGTGGCGCTCGGCGGGAAGGTTGAGCCAGTGATCCAGCGTGGTGAGGAGCGGGCCCGCGGCGCGGACGTGAGGGCTCCGCGTGTCGGCATCGCTCGCGGCCTGCATGCCGACGGTCCACGGCAGACCGCCGACGTCGAACACCGCGGTCACGCCGCAGGCGAGATCCGCGCGATGGAAGCGATCGGGGTCGCGCCGCAAGCGAGCCATGGCCTCTTCATAGGGGTAGCGGTCGCGGAGATCCGCGGCGTCAGGGCGACCGTCGATCCATCCGGTCTGGGAATGATGCACGTGAGCGTCGACGAGGCCAGGGGCGATCCATCGTCCTTTCACGTCCATCGTCTCGATTCCGTTGGGAACCGCGCAGCGCGAGCGCGGACCGGCACAATCGATCTTTCCATTCCGCAGGATCACGACGGCGTCACGGATCGGGCTCCTGCCGGTTCCGTCGACCAGCGTGGCGCCAATCAAAGCGATCGGCGCCGGCGGCGTTCCCGGGAGCGCGGGAAAGGCGCTGGTCATCGCGATCCGCCATCCCGCGGGAGTCTCGACGAAGATCCGCTCCGAGAGTCCCGCCTGCTCGTCGTCGCCGTAGCGCACGCGATAGCGGTAGGTGCCGTAGACGACGCCGTCACGGATCGGCGTCACGCGCAGGTCGTGGGCTTCGAAGTGATCCGGCCAGCCGCTGCCGGCCGAGGCCGCAAGCGAATCGAAGCCGAGCTGGAAGCCTGCGGCGCCGGTGCGGGCCAGTCTGGGCGAATTCAGATAGCAGGCGAGATAGGCCTCGCGATCGCGATGACGAATGGCGTCGAGGTTGGCCTCGAACACCGCGCGCGCCGCCGCCAGATCGGCGTCGGTACTCGTGGCGGTCGTGGCTGCGGGCGCGGCAAGCACCAGCAGCAGCGCGGCCGCGACGATGCCGCGCCAGCGTGCGAAATGGCAGGACGTCGACATGCGGCGCGAGACCCTACAACGATCTCGCGACCACGTCACGCGGGGCTCAGTGGAGCGTGTAGCGGAAGGGCAGCTTCATCCACACCATCACGGGGTGGCCATTCTGCATCGCCGGCGTGAACACCCACTTCCGCGCGGCTTCCAACGCGGATTCGTTGAGCATCAACTCGTTGATCTTGGGATCGATGTGAGCCTCGAGAACCCTTCCGTCGGCTCCGACCAGGACGTCGACGATCACCAGTCCTTGGACGCCGGCTTGCTTCGCGAGCTCGGGATACTCGGGTTTCACTTCGCGCGCCGGCGCCGGCAGCTCGTCCACGAAGAGGACCTCGCCTCGCCGGTTGACCGGCCCGACCTGCGCCGGAGGGGCGGGCGGCACGCCTCGCGTGCCGGCTTCTCCCGTGATCGGCGGACCTTGCGCATCGGCAGGCGGCGCGAGGGTCTTTTCGGCGTTCTCAGGCGTGTCGGCCACCGGCTGCGGAACGCCCACCTGCTCCTTCGCCGCGCTGGGCTTCACGCTCGGCATCTCCGAAACCGGCGAAATCGGCGGGATGGCGACGTTGGGCTCGATGAAGATCGGATCGAACTCCACTTCACGGACGCGTGGGGGCGAGTGTGGAAGCACCAGGCTCAAGGACCAGGCGACCGCGAACAACAGACTCGCCAGCAGGCTGCCGAGCGCGAGCGCGCGTGAAAGATGCGGGCGCTCCGCGTCCTGCAGATCGGGCGCACCGTAGGGCATGAAATCTCGCAGGAACGCTGCGGTCATGAACGACCTCCAACACCCGGTCTGCTCACGACCCGGTCGGCGCGAATTCGCCTGGCCGACGAATGGTAGGACATGGGCATTATCCCGCCGACACGAGGTCGCGTCCACGGCTTTGAACCCGAGTCGGAACCCGGAATGGTTTCCAGGCTCCTCGCTGCCGAAAACAAATACGTGCGCAATCGGCTTCTATTCCTGGCTGCTCTCGGCCTCGCCTTGCTCGGCCCGCTGCTGTCCTGCGGCGGCAAGGTCAAGCACCCCACCTCGCCCCCACGACCCGCGCGCTCGTACCGCATGGGCTTCTCCGCCATTCCGGCCCGCCCCGATCTGGGTCAGGCGCTCGCGGCGCTCGATCTGTGGACGCGGCGAGCCGACGCGGCAATCCTTCATTTCGAGCCGCCGTGGGACACGCTGCTCAAAGGGGCGCCGATCGACTCGGCCGTGCTCCTGGTTCACAAGCCTCTCGTCGACTACTACCGCGCCAAGGGCCTGATCGTGGTGGTGACCCTGGACGTCACCAACGGTCTCGATCGCAGCGCCGAATCTCCGGCGCTGGTCGCCGCGGGTCGGAGCCTCGCCGAGCCCGCGGTGCAGCAAATCCTGAGAGGCTACGCGGTGGCGGTCGACACCATCCTTCGTCCGACCACCCTCCTGCTCGCCGCCGAGACCAACCTGATCCGCGCCGCGGCGTCGCCCACGATCTATTCGGCCGTCGTGCAGGCCGCCAATGGGGCGGCTGCCGACATTCGCGCTCTCGATGCGGCGGTGCAGCTCGGCGTCAGCGTGCAGGTCGAGACCGCGTGGGGCCGGCTCTCAGGGGGCGGAAGCTTCGTCGGCATCGCCACCGATCTCGCCGACTTTCCATTCGTGCAGGCGATCGGCCTCTCGTCCTACCCCTACCTCGGCGGGTTCGACGACCCCGAGCAGATTCCTCTCGATTACTACTCGCGGATCACTCCGCTGCCGAAGCTGGTGGTGGAAGGTGGATGGGCCTCGGTCTCCGTGGGGCCGGTCGTGACCTCGCAAGAGGAGCAGGCCCGCTACATCCGCCGGCACATGCAGCTGCTCGACCAGGCGTCGGCGGTGGCCGTGTTCCAGCTCACCTTCACCGACCTGGATCCGGCGTACTTCCCGCCCGGCACGATCCTGCCGCTCTTCGCCACCCTGGGCCTGGTGGACATGGATCTCGCGCCCAAGCGAGCACTGGCGCCGTGGGACAGCGCCTTCGCGCGACCGCGTCGTTGAGACGCTAGCGCTGCAGGATCGTGGCGCCGATCGGCTCGTTGCCGCCACGACCATCGGTCGAGACGCGGACGACGAACGGCACGGTGATCACGCGGCCGCGACGCTGGAACTGGCCCCACGCCTTGTAGAGCCCGGTACGCTCGAAGCGCGTGTTGAAGGCGACGCTCGGACCCATGACCGGCGTCGGTTCGCGCGGATGGCTGTGCACGAACGAGGCGCGGTCCTCGCTGATCATGACCAGGTGTCCCATCGCGCCGAGAAACGGCTCGAGGTCGGTGACCGGCTTGCCGCCGCGCCGGAGGGTGAACGTCATCGTGCAGTCGGTGGCCGGAAGAAGCGGCGTGTGGGACAGCATGACGTCGTATCCGTCCACACGCTTCGTCTGATCGTCGTCGACGGTGAGCGTCGCGCGCGGTCGCTCGGCCCCTTCCACGGCCAGCTCGACCGAGACCACCTGCATGCCGACGCTGTCGGGAGTGAAGTCGTGAAACAGCGAGTAGCGGCCGCCTGACGGAAACGCATGACGGAGGGTGAAGCGTCCGTCATTCCCCGGCACGGGATGCACGTGGTCGAAGTACGAGAGATCCGAGGAGACGATCATGAGATGCAGGAGCTTCTCGTGCACGACCTGGAGCTTCGTGGCATCGAAGCCCGCCGGGTCCTTGATCTGGAAGTCGAGATTCACCTTCGAGCGCGCCTTGATCGGCGTCCGTGACGGCGTCACCTCGACGCTGTAGCGATCGGTCGTGATCATCTGCAGATGCATGCCGCACAAAGGGCAGCTGCCGGGCCGGCCGTAGGTCTTTCCGACCTCGCAATGCATGGGGCACACGTACTGCTTCGGCACGTAGGCGTCGAGCTCGGCGAGCAATGCCGGGAAGTGGGAAGCCTGTCGCGCGAGGCCCTCGGGGTCGCCCTGACCGGCGGCCTGCTGCGCCTCCAGAGCCGCGGCGCCAATGCGCGCGCCGCCGAGCATGATGCGACCCACGGCCGAATCCTGGAGTGCGCTCGTCACGCTCACCGACAGTGCAGGAATCAGCCGCGCCAGGTCCGCCAGCTCGCCGGCGTGGACGCCGGCATCGGCCAGGTCGCCCTTCTGGCGGGCCTCCTCGATCCCCCGCATCGTCTCGCGGATCCGCAGAACGGCGGCGGAATAGGTCTTTGGAGGACCGGGCGAAAGGTCGGTGGGGTGCGCGAGGACCGGGACCGTCCGAGGTGCGACGATCAGCGCAGCGATCCAGAGGAGACGTCGTCGAGAGAGCTTCACGGGATTCGCGGAGGAGCCTTGGTGGTCAATAGGAGATCAGGGCGAGCTTCCCGGTGCGCGTGACGCTCGGTGTCCACAGCCGATACCAGTAGAGGCCGCTCTTGACGCGCTGCCCGTGCTCGTCGGTGCCGTCCCAGGTCACCACTTGCTCCCGCCCCGCGTCGAAGAAGCCGTCGATCACCAGCTTGACCCGCCGGCCGGTGACGTCCAGCACCTCGACGCGGCCGACTTCGCTGCGGGACAGCGCGAACGCGATCTTCGCGGTCCCGCCGTGCATGGGGTTCGGCGAGCGCAGAGCCATGAAGTCGAGCAGGCCATCATCGGGCTCCTCGCCGACCCCGACCGGTCCGCTCGGAATGATCTGGATCATCCTGGCCAGCGAGGGGACGCCGTTGCCGTTCAGAATGAACAGCATGTAGAAACCCGGCGGCGCGAGATTGGGATTGGCGGGCGGCGTCACGGTCACGGTGCCCGGACCGATCGTGGGCGTGAGGCGGACGAAGCGCTGGCCCTGATTGAACGCATGCGTGGCGCTGTTGAGCCGGATCATCGTCACCTGGCTGATTTCGGAGGCGTTCGGCGTGACGATCGCGAAGGGCACGCCGTAATGCCCCACGGCGGGCGCCGAGGTGATAGTGGGCCGAGCCCCCTTGAAGAGATACGGCGGGGAGAAGATCTCGCAGTTGAGCTGGTCGCCGCCTCCGTTCGTGGCCTTGGGTCTGCCGCCACCCGCCGACAACACGCGGCCGTCGGGAAGCAGAAGGGACGTCGAATGGTAGAGGCGGCTGACGGCCATGTTCGCCATCGGCGTCCACACCGTGTCCCATGGCGTCCAGATCTCCGGCGTCAGCACGGCGCCGGTGTTGTTGTTGAACCCCGCGCCACTGCTTCCTCCCGAGGCCAGCACCGAGCCGTCCGGAAGCATGGTGAGGTTCAACTGACGGCGCGCGAAGTTCATCGGCCGCGTCGTTCGCCACGTCGGCGTCGCGTCATTGAGATTGATGATCTCGCACGAGCTGGTCGGAGGGTCGGCGCCGCCGGCCACCAGGATCTTCCCGTCCGCGTACTGCACCGCGCTGCCATAGCCGCGCGTCACGTTGAGCACGTGGTTCCGGGCCGACGACCAGGACCCATTCCCGGTGACGCTGAGGAAGCGCGTGTCCACGTGCGGACCGGCGACGAACACCCGACCATCGGGTGCCAGGAACGTGAACGGGTAGTACGGCAGTGACCGAACCGCGCCCGTGAGCTGCCGCCAGCTTCCGGCACCCGCCGGCGAATAGACCTCGGGGATGCTGGCATTGACCACGGTCGAGTCCATGGTGCCCGACAGCGCGAGCACGTCACCGTTGCCGAGCACGCATGCCGACGGATACCAGCGGCCCTGGAACATGTCGGGACCGGGCGTCCAGAGCGTCGGGAAGCGGTAGTCGAAGAACTCGGTGCGCGGCTCGCCCCAGCCGTCCTTCCCGAGGTGGCCGCCGATCACGAACAGCCGGCCATCGATGGTGAAGCTGTGGCCGGCGCAGAACATGTTGCTGCGGTCATTGGGAATGAACGTCGATGCGGAGGGAGCCCCGTTGGTCGGGATGTCGACGACGTAGGTCTTCGTGCTGCCCCCCAGCCGCGCGCCATTGACGTTGTAGTTGGGATTGTCGTCGTCGGCGAAGCTCATGACCCGCCCATCGGGCATCAGGCTCAGATGGATCGCGACCTGTGGCCACGAATAGACGGTCGACCACTGTCCGGTGGTTTCGGGCCCGGCCCAGGAAGGGGCGGCGGCGAGGGAGAGGACGGCAGGAAGAAGCCGTACGAATGCTACAGCGGGCGGCGTGCGGCGGGTCATGGTCACTTGGAGAGGCGGCGATCCGCGGGGGAGCGGAAGGACCGACAAATCCTATCCGTGCCGCACACCGAAGTAAACGACGACTTTGATTTTCGCCCGCCGGATCGCTCAGCGGACGCGCACGACGCGTCCCGACCAGACGCCGTCTGGCCCCCGGAGCCGCACCAGGTAGACCCCGGGAGGCGCCTCGCGACCCTCGTCGTCGAGGCCGCTCCACGTGAACGCGTGGGACCCCACCGGTAGCGGCCAGCCGGCCAGCCGGCGAACGCGCCGGCCATCCACCCCGTAGACGTCGAGCTCGACCGGACCAGGCTTTTCGATGCGGAAGGCGATGGTCGTCGCTCCGTCGAAAGGATTGGGAGCGCTGCCCAGCCGAAGCTTGCCGGAGGCCGCTTCGGGCACCCCGGTGATCGTCGACCCGGTGAACCAGCCGAGGTCGCGGAAGGCGTGCCTCGTGAGGTCGATCTGCGAGGTGAGGCTGGCGGTGATCGACGGCTCCATCAACAGGTTCGGCGCGGCCGAACGGTCGAAATGCGAGATCGACGAGCCCGCCTCAACCGGGTTGGGCGCATAGATCCGGGTGTGCCCCGCCTCGTCCGCGCCGGCCAGCCAGACGGGATGCTGGCCGCCGATCGTGGCGGTGACCCCGGACCCGAGCTGGCCCCTGATGAGGTTGGCGTCGGCCATGGTGATCCCGACCACCGGGATCGTGATCGTCGGATCGCTGCCTCCGAGATCGAGAGCGAGCGGGGTCGAGATCGTGTCGGCGATGATGGCACCGACCGCCCCAGCCTCCTGAGCGTTGAGCGCCTTGGTCACGAACGTGCAGGCCCCCCGGTCGATCAGCGCGATCTTGCCGGAGACGTTGAGGATCGCCGAGCATCCGTTGTGCGTGTTGAGGTCCGGCACGGTGTCATCGGCGTAGGCCACCGGCGCCGTCACCACGGGATTGCTGACATCGGCCCCGAAGCTGGCCACCCCGGCGCGGTAGTCGCCGGCGATCGGCGCCGGCGAGACGACGGTGACCAGACGCTGCTTCTGGAGATAGACCGGGGTCTGCGCATTCATGGCCGCTCCGTCCCAGACCACGTTGCCGGTGTTGGTGTAGGAGGCGGCGCGCTGGCCGTTGGTCATCAGGTGCCAGCGCAGGCCATTCGAGTTGTCGAGCAGGAACCGGGAATAGATGCTGGGCAATCCGCCGGTGAAGGTTCCGTTGCTATTCACCTGCGAGGTGAATCCCAGGCCGTGCCCGAGCTCGTGGAGGACCACCGGGAGCAGCTCGATGTCCGTCCCTTCGTTGCCGTCGACGCCGTAGTACCAGTCCGAGGAACCGAGGCAGGTGGCGTTGTCGACGTCGCTGTTGAACTGGATGGTCATGTCGTTGAGCGAGCTGAGGTCGGTCCCTGCGAGCTTGTTGGCCAGCGCCTGGTTGTAGAACGTCTCCTGGTGGGGAAAGCTCGGGTCGTTGGCGAAGAAGCCCGAGGTCGTCGTGCTGCCCAGCACACCCGAGGTCGGACTGCAGCTCAGCGGGTTGAAGGACGCCGAAACCCGGATCTCGATCGCGCTCGGGAGGATGCTGCCCCAGAGGTTGGCCGCGTGCTGGAACACGTAGAGCCGCTGGGTCCCGATGGTCGTCCCCGGGTTGCCGCCGACGGGAGCGGCCGGCATCGGGTCGTTGAAGCCCTCGCCGCCACTGTCCATGTTGACGATGGTGATGGTCGCCGCCTCCACCGCCGCGGAAAGGACGACGGAGAGCATGCAGGCCGGAAGCAGCCAGGACCCGCGGCGCATGGCCCTCATCGGTCAGGAGGTCCCGAGGAGACGGCCGGGCCGGGTGCATGCGTTCCGCTCGGCTGGCAGCCGAGCACCGGGCGGCCGTCCGGACCGATCCGGGCGACGACGTATTCGACGATGCCGGGCTCCAGGATCACCTCGAGCATGCCATTGCTGTGATGGATGACCAGCGGCCGGGGGGTGATTCCGGACGCCTGGAGTGCCTGCTCGACCGGAGCGCGGCCCCACTCGCCGGTCTCTGGATCGAGCCCGATGCGGAAGTGCTCGGCCCGTGGCTCGGCCATCGGCATCCATCCCGACAGCCATTCGAGATAGAGGGACGAAGGCTCCGGGGAAGGCGCGGGCCCGGCCCATGCCGGGGCGGACGTGGCGGCAGACAGCAGGAGCAACGTCGCGATTCGCGCGAGGTGCGTGGACATGGGGATCTCCAGAACGCGGGGGTCGAGCTGGAACGGCGGGAGCATAGCGCACGGTGACCCACTGGGGTAGCTTGTGGCCCCATGCGCCGGGCGAAGGGACTCCTCGGTGTGACGCTCCGCTCGGCGGCCCTGCTCGCGGCGGGGCTCCTCGTCGCCTTCCTCGCGCTGCCGCCGCTCGCGCTGGTGCTGCGCATCTCTCCCGCGACGCTTCTCTCCCGCGTCGCGGAGCCGGTCGTGATCGAGGCCCTCCGGCTCTCCCTGCTCACCAGTCTTGCCTCGACGGCATTCGTGATGCTGCTCGGACTGCCGCTGGCCTACGTCCTCACCGCGCGCCGGCTCCGCGGACGAGCCTGGATCGAGGCGCTCGTGGACCTGCCGATGGTCCTTCCACCCACGGTGGCCGGCGCGGGGCTGCTGTTCGCCTTCGGCCGCGCCGGCCTCCTGGGCGGTGCGCTGGCCGGCTTCGGGCTCGCCATCCCCTTCACCACGATCGCCGTGGTGCTTGCCCAGACGTTCGTCGCGGCGCCGTTCTTCGTCTCGACCGTGGTGGCCGGACTTCGGGAGGTCGAGCCGCGCTACGTGGAGCTGGCGGCCACTCTGCGCGCATCACCGGCGGCCACGTTCCTGCGGGTGATGCTGCCGCTCAGCCTGCCCTCGATCCTGACCGGCGCGGTGATGGCCTGGGCGCGGGCGCTCGGCGAGTTCGGGGCCACCATCACCTTCGCCGGCAACCTGCCGGGCGTGACGCGCACGCTGCCGCTGGCCGTGTACACCGCGTTGCAGAGCGACCTGGAATCGGCGGTGACGCTGGCGGTCCTGCTGCTGATGGTCTCGTTCGTGGTGCTGCTCGGGCTACGGTTGTCGCCGGTAGGCGCTTTCGGGAGAGCGAGTGCTGCGCGCCGAGCTGGATAGGAGCTTCGGGGATTTCCGTCTCCAGCTCACGCTGGAGGTGGCACGTGGCGCCACGCTGGCCCTGGTCGGCGAGAGCGGCGCCGGGAAGACCACCGTGCTGAGACTGCTGGCCGGGCTGGACCAGCCCGATCGCGGCGCGATCACGGTCGACGGCGACACCTGGTTCGGCGGAGAGCGCGGCACCTCGCGGCCGGCCTGGCAGCGAGGAATCGGCTACGTGCCGCAGGACTACGTGCTCTTTCCCCACCTCGACGTGTTCGAGAACGTGGCCTTCGGACTGCGCCGTCAGGATCTGCCCCGTGAATCGGTGCGATCACGGGCCCAGGCCGCGCTCGATCGGCTCGAGATCGGCGCGCTCTCGCCGCGCCGGCCGCATCATCTCTCGGGCGGCCAGCGGCAGCGCGTCGCGCTCGCCCGTGCGCTGGCGCTCGAGCCCCAGGTCCTGTTGCTCGACGAGCCGCTCTCGGCGTTGGACGTCCAGAACCGGCGGGCGCTGCGCGGCGAGCTGCGGCGGCTGCTCTCGGAGCTTCGCTGCGCGACGGTCTACGTGACCCATGCCCCCCTGGAAGCCTTGGCGCTCGGCGATCGCATCCTGGTGATCGAGCAAGGACGCGCCACGCAGGATGGGACGCGGGACGACCTGCTGCGACATCCCAAGACGAACTACGTCGCCGAGTTCGTGGGCGTCAACCTGTTCCGAGGAATGCCGGGCGCCCGGGACGGCTCGGGTCTCGTCGAGGTGCGGACCGGCGACTCCACGCTGTCCGTGGTGGATCCGGGCGGTGACGACGAGGTGTTCGCGGCGGTGGGCCCGCGCGACGTCACGCTCCATCTCGAGGCGCCGAGCGGGAGCGCGCGCAACCTCTTCCACGGTCCGATCGAGGAGATCGTCCCCGAGCCGCCCCACGGCGAGCGGGTGCGCGTGGTGATTGGCTCTCGTCCGCCTCTGGTGGCCGAGATCTCGCGCTCGGCGGCCGAATCCATGAGCCTCGCGCCCGGCCGCGCGGTGCATGCCACGTTCAAGGCAACCGCGGTGATGACCTATCGCTGAGGCTCAGGCCCAGGTCGCGGCCTGACGCGCGAGCTGCTGCCCGCCGAAGGCGACGGCGAAGGCCGAGGCGGCGAGCATCGTGCGATCCAGGTCTCCCTGAGTGAATCCCTGCCCGTCGGTGCGATTGCTGAGGCTCAGCACGCCGTGCATCTGGCCGTTGTGGACGAGCGGCACGACGATGAACGAATCCGAATTGTAGGTGCCGTCCGGAGAGCGTCCCAGCGACTTGGCGTCCTCGCTCACTCGCACGTACAGCGGCTTGCGATGCGCCGCCACCCAGCCCGCCACCCCTTGGCCCACGCGGACGCGCACTCGCCCCGCGACCGAAGGATCGATCCCGCGATGCGCGGCGACCTGGAGTGTGGAGCCGGCTTCGTCGGGCACCAGCAGGCTGCAGCGAGCGACTTCCTGATGCGCGCAGAACCACTCCACCATGACCTCGGGCAGGAAGTCGCGCGACACTTCCTCGGAGAGGAGCTGGAACACCTCCTTCATCGTATCCACCGTGGCCTGCAGCTCCTCGAGCGTCCACTGCGTGGTCTGGAGCTGCTGATAGGTCTCGGTCAGGATCTCGACCGCCGACTCCGAGCTCTCCTCCATGGCGGAAACCGCGACCTTCACGCGCTCGAGCTCTTCCTTGTAGCTCGACGAGCTGCGGTCCAGAGTCTCGATCTGCCCGAGCAGCGCTTCGATCTGGGCGGTGCGATCCTGGCTCTCGCGGTCGAGCTGCGCCGATTGCTGGCTCCGCTCGTCGACCTCGCTCGAAGGCGGGCCGGCGATGGGCTCGGGCGCCGCCTCGCGCGGCTGCGGCGGCTTGCGATGCGTGCGGTAGAGGTTCTGCGCCAGCGCAACCGTGGCGATGCTCTTCAGGGGGATGAGCTCGCCGAGCGCCTTGCCCGCGAACGCATTCTTCTTGGCGCTCGAGATGACCAGGATGGCGATCAGGTCGTCCTGATAGGCGAGCGGCATGCAGATGCACGATTCCCATTCGGTGAGCACGGTGAGCGCCATCAGGTCGCTGGCTTCGCTCCGCGACGGCGTGTAGTGGGCGGTGGCGCCGCCCGGCGAGAACACCGTCTCGCGGCCGTTCTGCTGGATCGGCATGGTGGAGTGAAAGACCTTGCGGACCAGCGTGTGCGGAAGGCTCTCGACCGGAACGACGATGTTGCGGCGCACCAGACGGTTCTGGTCGAGCTCGTAGACGTCCACCAGCGCGTCCTGGCTCACTTCGTAGAAGGCGAGCGTCGAATACCAGTCCGAGCGCATGGAGTGCAGCGAGCGAAGGAACTCGGAGATGACCGACTCGACGCTGCGCGACTTGGTCAGCCGCTCGGAGACATCGCGGAGATCGAAACGGGACATGGAGCTGGCCCCCGATGGACAGCCATGGGCCGCTCGCCCCCTGCCACGGGGTCGCGACACCCACCGCCTGTCGTGGTTTTCGGCGGCTATGTCACAGGGCTTTAGCGGAGAGCCAGGGAGCCTAGAAGCCGGGTTGGAGCGCGAACAGCCAGTAGGCGCCCTTGATGGGGCGGTTCTGCGGCTGGACGTAGGAGATCTCGGCCACGGCGAAGCCGAGCAGATTCACCCGGAACGCGCCGCCGTAGCTCGAGACCCCGCTGCGCGGACCTCCGAGGAACTCGGGCTTCACGGCCTCGTACCATGCGACGCCGGCGTCGTAGAACGCCGCCAGCTCGACCGGCGGAACCATCGGCGAGCGCACGACGCCGAGCGCTCCGAACAACGGCATGCGGAGCTCCACGTTGCCGAGCGCCAGCCGGCTGCCGAACAGGCGGTCGTATGCGGGACAGTCGGGGCCGCCTCCGCACTCCTCCATCGTGAACGAGGATGCATCGTAGCCACGCACCAGCCATGGATACCCGAGGTAGAGCGGAGACAGCCGCGGCGTGTCGGAGTCGGGGCCGTAGCGGCCCATGTGGACGCCGCGACCCGCGAGCGTGAACGGGCCCACCAGCTTGAAGTAGCGCCGGTAGTCCCCCAGGACGCCCATGTAGCGAAGATCGCCGGCCACCGGCGCCACTTCGAAGCGGTAACGCTGGCCCATGATCGGCCCGGTGCCGCCGAAGATGGAGTTGTCGTAGACCACCGCCGCGAGACCTTCCATCAGGTTGAGCGAGGGGATGCTGTCGTCCGGACCAGGCCTCGTGATGTCGCTCACCATCTCGCCGGTCGTGAGATCGAAGGTCTGCGTCTGGACCTCGCTCTGGAAGTCGATGTTGCGATAGCCGAAGCCCAATTCGATCCGCTGGGCGCGGTTGAACGGATAGGCGATCACGCCGTGAGCCTGGCGCTCGATCTCCCAGAAGCGATTGTCACGGGCGATCCCGATGTTGCCGACTTCTTCGGTCTCGAAGCTTCGCCAGAAGGACGGGATCTGGCCGGCGGTCACCATCCAGTTCCAGCGGTTCTTGAGATTCTGGTAGGCCACCACCGCGGCCAGGTTGCGCCCGAAGCCGCCCTGCGCGGTGCTGAGCTGGAACTGCGTGCCGAGGTTGTGGTCGCCCAGCATGTCGCTCCAGAAGAGCGCGCTCCCGCCGGCAATGGCCACGCCGCCGTTGCCGCCCGCGGCCACGCCGACCCCGACCTGCCCGATGGAATCGAGACTGAGGCCGGCGCGATAGCGGTTGCGCTTGAACGCGGTGCTGTCGGCCAGCGAGTCCACCGAGGTGGCGGTGACGCCGGCATCGCTGATCGCCGGCGGCAGGAAGTCGGCGCGCGGCGACGACGCCGGCGGGGGCGTTCCCGTCAGCGAGGCGGCGTCGAGCGCGTGGATGCGATAGCCGCCCTTCTCGTAGACGCTGAACACCGCGCGCTCCGCGCGGCGCGCCACCGAGAAGGCGGGGCTCAGCTTGGTGATCCCGCTGACGCCGGTGCGAACATCGGTGACCGCGGTCACCTCGCCCGATCCGAGCGACAGCCGATAGACGTTGGAGATTCCGGTGCGGTCGGAGACGAAGTAGAGGCTCGCGCCGTCACTCGACCACTGCGGGTTGATGTTCTTGCCTTGGTCGCCGCCGGACACGGGCGTGATGACCCTGGACGCAACGTCCAGCTTCACCAGCTGGAGGCCGCCGTACTTCAGCGCCACGAGGTCCGTGGAGAAGCGATCCGAAGCGAACGCGATGGTCTTGCCGTCCGGCGACCATGCGGGCTGCAAGTCGGAATAGAGATCCTGGGTCAGGCGGTGGTGACGGCCATTGGCCAACTCGACGATGAACAGATCGCTCGCCCCTCCGACCAAGCCCGAGAACGCGATCTGCTTGCCGTCCGGAGACCACGTGGGGTGATAGATCTCGCCCATCTCGCCGAAGCGGACCTGCTTGACCAGCCTCCCCGAGCTGGCGTTCAGGATCCGCAGCGTCGGCTCCCCGTTGGTCACCGCGGCCACCGCGATCCGTGAGCCGTCGGGGCTCCATGCACCCGCCGAGTGGATGAACTGAAGGCTCTGCAGGTGCGGGTCCACCGCCGCTTTGGTCAGGCTGCGCAGGACCTTTCCCGTCGAAGCGTCGGCGACGAAGAGCTCGATCGAGAAGAGTCCGCGCTCCGACAGAAACGCCACCTTGGAGCCGTCGGGACTCAGCGCGGGTGAGACATTGAGCCGCCCGCGCTCGCCCGAAGGACCGAGCAGCACCCGGCCCACGGTTCCCGAGCCTCGAGTGGAATCGGCACGGCCGATCGTTCCCGTGCCCTGAGCGGACGTGAATCCACCCGGCTGGGCAGAGCCTCCGTCCTGGCCGCGGGCCCATGACTTGGTGGAGCGAATCCACTCGCGCGAGAGCGAATCCGCGGGAATGCCGAGCACCGCCTCGAAAGCCCGCTCGACGGTGACGCCTCGCCCGCCGGCGGCTTTGAAGATCTCTCCCACGCGATCTTCGCCGTAACGAGAGGCCACGAACGCCCACAGCGCCTGGCCGAAGCGGTACGGGAAGTAGCGGGACTGATCGAGCTTCGAGATCGTGGGAAGCTTGTTGTCGAGCGCCGCGTCACGCAGCCACATCGCGGTGTTCGGGTCGCGTGGTCCGATCGAGAGGTATTCCGCCATGCCTTCGATGAACCACAGCGGCATCGTCATCCCCGGGTCCACCATGTTCGACTCGACCCGGCTCTTGAGGTCGTACTGAAAGGCGTGCACCAGCTCGTGGCCGATGACGTGATCCACTTCCGCCAGCGAGGCGCTGAGCGGAAGCACGATGCGGCGCTTGAAGCTCTCGGTGACGCCGCCGGTCGACTCGTCGAGCTCACCGGGAATGGCGTTGGTCTGTTCGAAGTGCGGGTGACTGGCGTAGACGATGAGCGGCTGCCGCCCGCGCAGATCATGGGCGAGCGCGCGTGAGAGCCGGGCGTACCAGCGCTCCGCCATCAGACCGGCCTTCTCGGCCATCTGCCGCTCGTCTTCGTAGTAATAGAGGTCGAAGTGCTCGGTCTTCAGCACCTTGAAGCGGAAGGACTGGTACTGGACCTTGTTCTGGCCGAAGTACTGCGCGTGCGCCGGCGCCGACGCCAGCGAGGCGACCAGGAGGAGGGTGGCGAGCGTCCACGGCGATCGGATACGGCGAGGCATGGCCTGGGTCACTCCTGTGTGTACCGATCGCGGCTGCCCAAAAGCCATGCGCGACCGCGTCGGGAAGTCCTTTCGGCTACAACATTCCTGCTTTCTCGGGCCATCCGCAACCCGACCGAATCGCCTTGCGGGTCCCCCCACCCTTGATACATTGGCGCCGCGGCGGGGTTCCAGAGCCGCGGAGGGCACATCACGATGATGAATTGGAATTGGGTGCTGCTGCTCGCCGGCGGGCTGATGATCCTCATCGAGGTCCTGCTCGGCGGCTTCGCGGGATTCGATCTGGTTCTGATCGGCTCGGCCTTCGTGCTGGGTGGAATCGTCGGCCTGGTCATCGGCAACCCTGTGGCGGGCTTCGTCACGGCCAGCCTCCTGTGCATCGCCTACATCACGCTCGGCCGTCGCTGGGTCCGGGACCGGGTCAGATCTCAGAAAGTCGCAAGCAATGTAGATGCGCTGGTGGGTCAGCAGGGGCGCGTCCTTTTGCGAATCGCCGAGCACGAAGCAGGTCAAGTCAAGGTCAAGGATGAGACGTGGCGCGCGGTCCCGGCCTCCGGGGCGACCGGGCCTTTCGAGCCGGGAAGCGTCGTGACGGTGGCGGGCGTGGAGGGCGTGACCCTCCAGGTGAGGGGAGATCGATGATCGGCACGCTGGGAACGATGCTGATGTTCGTGTTGTTGCTGATCGCGCTCGTGGCCCTGGCGCGGTCCGCGCGGGTGGTGGCTCAGTACGAGAAGGGACTGGTCCTGCGTCTGGGGCGCTACCGGGCCACCGCCGATTCGGGACTGACCTTCCTGGTTCCGATGATCGAGGACATGGTCAAGGTGGACATGCGAGAGCGTGTCATCAACGTGGAGCCGCAGAAGGTGATCACCAAGGACAACGTCTCGGTCACAGTGGATGCGGTGATCTACTACCGCATCAGCGATCCAGTGAAGGCCACTTTCGAGGTCCAGAACTTTGCTTACGCCGCCACCACGCTGGCCCAGACCAACCTGAGGAACCTGATCGGCGACAAGTCGCTCGACGAGACCCTCACCGCGCGCGACACGATCAACGCCAACCTTCGCGCCGTGCTCGACGAGGCCACGGGAACCTGGGGCGTCAAGGTGACGCGGGTCGAGGTGCAGAAAATCGACCCGCCGGCCGACATCACCGAAGCCATGTCCCGCCAGATGAAGGCCGAGCGCGACAAGCGCGCCAACATCCTCGAGGCGGAGGGCGTGAAACAGGCTGCGATCCTCTCGGCGGAGGGCGTGCGCCAGTCGGAGATCCTGCGCGCGGAGGGCGACGCGCAAGCGCGCATCACCCGCGCCACCGCCGAAGCCAAGGCGATCGAGATGGTGTCCAACGCGGCCGAGCAGTTCTTCAAGGAGCGCGCCGAGGTCAGCAAGAAGCTCGACGTGCTGAACACGGTGCTCGCGAACCAGACCAAGTTCATCGTGCCGGCGGGATCCGACCTGGTGAACGTGCTCGGCCTCGACGACAAGAACGTGGTGCCGGTCCGACGCTAGCAACGTGAGGCGGACCGCCATGCTGCCGGCAGTCCGCCCCTGAGAGAGTCACCGGCGGCGGGCGTCCGTGCCCGCCAGCCGGGAAGCCCAGCTGATCCCTGTGGGCCGGCCTCGGGTAAGGCAAGGTGCAGGCCACGCGATTCTCCGGGTTGCGTCACGCCCTGCATCCTGCGGCGCCTCGCGAGCTTGGGGTCGGCTCCGCGATCTCGGCGCCGTGGCCTGGTCCCCGGACGGGCGCCAGGAATTGAGCCGATCCGGCTGGTCTTCAGCCGCGGAGGGCCAGCCGAATGGCGCCCGCCGCCAGCGCCCCATGGCCGCTCGCGACCGAGATGCCGAGCAGCGGCGGACGAGTCACGTCTCCCGCGGCCCACACGCGCGGGTGCGAGGTGGCGAAGGTCTCGTCGACCAGCACGTAGCCGTCGGCGTCGCGCTCGACTCCGCCGGCGCACCACTCGGAGTTGGGCATCACCCCCACCTTGATCACCATGCCGGCGACCGGCAGCAGGAAGGCGCCGCGCTCGTTCTCGAGACGCAGCCTCTCCAGCACGCGATCGCCTTCGATCGCCACGACCCTGGTGCGCTCCATGACCTCGATGCGCGCGTCCTTCGAGACCCGCTCGCGGAACTCCGCCCGCGCTCGCGGCGTGCCGCGCACGATCAACGTCACGTGGCAGCCGACAGCCGAGAGGATGAGCGCGTTCTCGAACGCCGCGTCGCCACCGCCCACCACGGCGACGTCCTCGCCGGCGAATCGAGTGCGATCCTGAGTCGCCGAGTACGAGACCCCGTGACCTTCGAGCTCGGTCTCACCCGGCACATCGAGATGGCGCCGCCGCACCCCGGTCGCCATCAGGATCGCTTCGGCCTCGATCCGCTCTCCCGACGCGGTGCGGATCGCGGCGGTCTTCGATTCGAGCGCCACGATTGGCGTCTCGTAACGGACCTCGATGTCGTTCTCGGCCAGCTGCACCGCGAGCCGCTCGGCGAGCGCGGTCCCGGGCACGTGGTCCGCCCCGGCCACGTTCACCGGGACGAAGTGCACGAGCTGGAGCTGTCCTCCCGCGCGGGCAGAGCGCTCGACGATGAGCGGCGACAGGCCCAGCGAGCGCGCCCACAGGGCCGCCGAGACGCCGCACGGTCCGGCGCCCACGATCAGCAGCTCGGGCATCATGACGCGCGGCCCGGCAACGTCAGGTCCTGAGCGACCTCCCAGAACGTCTTGATGTCGGGCGACTGGAATCCGTGACGGGCCGCCAGACGCTCCAGGCAGTCGCGCCGCACAGCACTCACGTCCTGGCTGGCGTGGCCGTGCTCACGCATGCGGATCTCCACCGTCGCGCCCGGAACGCGGCACGGCGATCCGAGATGCTCGGCGCGCAGCAGGAAGTCCCAGTCCTCGGAGAACGCGAAGCTCTCGTCGAAGCCGCCGAGCCGCTCGAACCACGATCGCCGCACCGCCAGAGCGCTCGGCGGAATGAAGTCATTCCGTCTCATCACCACGGGATCCCAGTCGCGCGCGATCGTGCGGCTCTCCACGTCGAGGCGGCGTCCACCGGGTTCGATGCGCTCGCGCACGACCACCGCGTCGCGGTAAGCCAGGCCGCATCGTGGATCGGAGGCGAAGGCTCCGCACAATCCTTCGAGGTGGCGCGGTCGCCAGCGATCGTCGTCGTCGAGGAATGCCAGCACCTCGCCCCGCGCGGAAGCCGCGGCTCGATTGCGCGCGGCGCCCGGGCGGCGGACGTTCACCGGGATCACGGTGACTTCGAGCAGGGTCGCTCGTCCGACCACCTCGGTCGCCGGGAGGTCGCCGTCATCGGCGATCCGCACTTCGAGCGGCGCCACGCGTTGCGCTTCGATCGACGCCAGGGCATCGGCGAGGAGGGCCGGCCGATCGCGGGTGACCACGATCACCGTGATCGTCGGGAGCTTCGAAGTCACGGAAGGGACCTGCGGCTCATGGAAGCGGTGAATGGGGGTCGGCCGTCTCCCCCCTCGGCGCTCCCAGCGCCCCCGCCCAGGCGGGCTCGGCGAGCGCGCCGCGGAGCGTCCGGGTCTCGACCAGGCCGGGTTTGCGGATGCCGCGCATCTCCATGCACAGATGGCGCGCGGCGAGAATCACCGCGACGCCGCGTGGCTCCAGCGCGCGGCGCAGATGCTCCGCCACCTCGGCGCCCAGCCGCTCCTGCAGCTGGGGACGGCGCGCGTAGTGCTCGAGCACGCGCGGCAGCCCGCTGATTCCGATCAGCCTGGCGCCCGGCAGGTAGGCGATGGTGGCGCGCCCGAAGAACGGGACGAAGTGGTGGACGCACAGCGAATAGAAAGGGATGTCGCGCACCAGCACGAGATCGTCGCCGGCAGACTCGGGTCGCTCGAACGTGGCGAGATCGGGCTCCGGCGCCGAGAGGCCCGACAATATCTCCGCGTACATCGACGCCACCCGCGAAGGCGTCTCGACGAGCTCGGGCTCGGCCCCAGGATCGAGCCCGAGCGCGCGGATCAGATCCGCCATCGTCCGCTCGACGGCTTCCAGATCGAAGGACGGGGGCTCGTGCGCCATGTCGGGCTCGCGGCGGGATGGCCTGAACGACGGAGGGCCGGTCGCGGTGACCGGCCCTCCCCAGATGGAGCGGAAGACGGGATTTGAACCCGCGACAACCACCTTGGCAAGGTGGAGCTCTACCGGGCTGAGCTACTTCCGCTCAAGGCCGAGGCAATATATCGGCCCTTTTCGCGGACCGTCAAGACACTGGACCTTTCGTCTCCCGAAAGGCCCCGGTTCCACGATCCTCCGTGCACGCGAACGGCCAAAGCCCTATAAATCCGGCCCATGCCGGTGGTGGTCCAGAAATACGGCGGCACGTCCGTCGCGAATCCCGATCGCATTCGAGCGGTCGCCTCGCGCGTGGCGGAGGCGCGCCGCGAGGGCGATCAGCTCGCGGTCGTGGTGTCGGCGATGGGTCAGACCACCGACGAGCTGCTGCGTCTGGCGGCGCAGGTCTCCGCGCACCCGAGCCGCCGGGAGCTCGACATGCTGCTCACGACGGGCGAGCGTGTGTCGATGGCGCTGCTGGCCATGGCGCTCCACGATCTCGGCGTCGAGGCGATCTCCTTCACCGGATCGCAGAGCGGCATCCTCACCGAGGGTCCCCACAGCGCGGCGCGCATCGTCGAGGTCCGGCCGGACCGTCTGCGGGCGGAGCTCCAGCGCGGCCGGGTGGTGATCGTCGCCGGATTCCAGGGCGTCGACCCGAAGACCAAGGAGATCACCACCCTGGGCCGCGGCGGCTCGGACACCACGGCGGTCGCCCTGGCCGCGGCGCTCGCCCCCGCGGTCTGCGAGATCTACACCGACGTCAGCGGGGTCTACACCGCCGATCCGCGGCTGGTGCCAGGCGCGCGCGTCATCCCGGAGATGGGGTATCGCGCGTGCTCGGCGCTCGCCCACTCGGGCGGCAAGGTGCTGCACGCGCGGTGCGTCGATCTGGCGGCCCGCGAGCGCGTGCCGCTCAGCGTGCGCTCGTCGTTCGATGGTGAGCCAGGAACTCGAATCGTGGAGGATCGCGACATGGAAGGACCTCGCGTGGAAGCGGTGGCTCACCGGGAAGACTGCTCGATCGTCGTCGCCGAAGGCAATGCCGGAGGACGCGGTGAAGCACGCGGCATCCTGGAGACCGTGGCGAGCGTCTTCCCGGAGCTCGAGCTGATCGCCCACGAGCAACAGACCGACGCGCATGCGGCGCTGGTCTGGGTGGGCAGCGCGTCGGACGCCAAAGCGCTCGAGCGTGATTTCCAGCGGCTGCGCGGTCCGGGCGGCGAGTGGACGCTGCGGGTGGAGTCCGGCGCGGCGTTCGTGTCCGTGATCGGCCTCGGCCTCTCGGCGCGGGAGGCCGCGAAAGCCGAGGGCGCGCTCGAGAAGGCCGGTGTCCGGATCGCGGCGCTGCGCTCGAGCCCGATGGCACTCACGTTCCGGGTCTCGCCGGACCGCGTCGAAGACTCCGTGCGCGCGCTGCACGCCGCGTTTCTCGAGGGCTGACCATGCCGATCGAACGCGACGCGATCCAGGCGGCCGAGGGACCTTCGTCCACGCGCCACCACCACCCCGTCGTCTTCATGGTCCTGATCCTGCCGTTCGGGGTGCTCGGTGGCTTCCTCCAGGTCTCCATCGGCTACCTGCTCGCGCAGGCCGGCGTCTCCGTCGACCGGATCGCGGCGCTGATCGCCATCAGCTATCTGCCCCACACCTGGAAGTTCCTGTGGGCGCCGATCGCCGACATCACGCTGACCCGGAAGGCCTGGTATCTCATCGCCTGCGCGATGACCGCCGTGGGCCTGTGGGCGACGGCGGCGCTGCCGGCCACGGCCAATGGCCTTCGCGTCCTGACCACCGTGGTCCTGATCTCGAATGTCGCCGTGACGTTCCTCGGGATGGCGGTCGAGAGCCTGATGGCGTACGGGACGTCGGCGGACGAGAAGGGCCGCGCCGGCGGCTGGTTCCAGGCGGGCAACCTGGGCGGCACCGGCATCGGCGGCGGCGCGGGACTGTGGCTGGCGCAGCACCTGCCGGCGGCGTGGATGTCGGGAGCGATCCTCGCCATCGGGTGCCTCCTGTGCTGCTTGGGCTTGTCGTTCGTGCCCGAGCACGCGTCCGCGCACCGCGGGGAGAGTCTCGGACGCAATCTGCTCAACGTCGTTCGCGACCTGTGGGATGTCGCCCGGTCGAAAATGGGCTTCCTCGCCCTGTTCCTCTGCTTCCTGCCGATCGGATCGGGAGCCGCATCCGGATTGTGGTCGGCGGTGGCGAACGACTGGCACGCGTCCGCCAACACGGTGGCGCTCGTCACCGGCGTCCTCGGCGGGATCGCGTCGGCCGCCGGATGCATCCTCGGTGGCTTCCTCAGCGACCGCATGAACCGCCAATGGGCCTACGCGATCTTCGGCGTCGCGCAGGCGCTGTGCGCGGTCGCCATGGCGCTCGCGCCCCGCGTGGAAGCCACGTACGTGGTCTTCACCCTGGTCTACGCGGTGGCCACCGGTCTCACCTATGCCGGCTTCTCGGCCTTCGTGCTCGAAGCCATGGGCACCGGCGCCGCGGCCACGAAGTACAACGTGTTCGCCTCGCTCTCGAATACGCCGATCGCGTACATGACGTCGATCGACGGCTGGGCGCACACCCGCTACGGACCGTCGGGCATGCTCTACACCGAAGCGCTCTTCGCCCTGGCGGGCCTGGTGCTCTTCACGCTGGTGTTCGGCGCCGTCCGGCGCTACTGGCGGCTCTCCCCCGCC
>DASTBI010000019.1 GCA_035712145.1 Candidatus Eisenbacteria bacterium
TCGAGATGGCGCGGTACGGACAAAAAGCCAGCACGAAGGTCGAGAAGGCGATGCACGAGAGGAAACATGGAACCCTGCGCAGCGGCCGGTCCGGCAAGAAGGTGACGAGCCGGAAGCAGGCAATCGCCATCGGACTGTCGGAGGCCCGCCGCGAGGGCGGGAAGGTCCCGCGCAAGGCGGGAGGCAAGAAGAAGTAGCCTCCCACCCGACGAACGACCGGGGAGCGGACGCGGCCAGCGTCAACGCGCGAGGAGCGTGAGCTTCTTCTCCCCTGTCCAGGTGGGCGTCTCGAGACGGTAGGAATCCCCCCGCTCACGCTCAGGCCCTCCTGATCCCTCCGGATCCCAGAGTGGGTCTGCCCCACGTTGAAGGACTACGGATAGAGGTGCATCCGCCCGGCCGCGGGCGGACGAACGCCTAGGACTGGGTCAACTCGCGTCCAAGTCAACCTGAGCGTCGTCGCCTTGACCGTTCCGCCTCGCGATCCGTAGCTTGTCCGCTCTTCCCCCTTCCTGGAGCCCAGGCAAGCTCATGGCAGAACCCGACCTCTCCCGTCTTCGCATCCAGCGCGATGATCCGGCGCCGAACCGCGGTCGCGGGCCGTGGCTGTGGATCCTGATCGTGGCCTTGGTCGCTGCCGCCGGGATCGCATGGGCGACCCTGCGGCCCAAGGGCGTCGAGGTGCAGACGGCGACGGCCTCGGCCACGGGCGGGGGGACCGCGACCGCGGCAGGGATCACCGCCAATGGCTACGTCGTGGCACGCACCAAGGCCTCGGTATCGGCCGAGGTCATGGGGCGGCTCGAGTACCTCGGCGTCCAGGAAGGATCCAAGGTAAGGAAGGGCGAAGTGATCGCCCGCATCCAGAGCGCCGACTACCGCGCCGCGCTCAACGCTGCTCGTGCGCGCGCGCAGCAGCTGCGACTCGAGACCGAGCAGGCGCAGCGCGATCTCGAGCGCGCCGAGCGGCTCCATCGCGAGAACGTGATCGCGATCACCGAGGTGGAGACCGCGCGCACCAAGAAGGCCTCGCTCGAAGCGCAGACCCAGGCGGCGGTCGCGCAGGTGGCTCAAGCCGCGGCGAGCCTCGAGCACACCAACGTGCGCGCGCCATTCGCCGGCACGGTGCTACGCAAGGACGCCGAAGTCGGCGAGATGGTGGCGCCATCGTCGGCCGGCGGCGGGCTCACCCGCACCGCGATCGTCACCATGGCCGACCTGTCGACGCTGGAGGTCGAGGTGGACGTGAACGAGGCCTACATCGCGCAGGTCTACACGGGACAGCCGAGCCGCATCACGCTCGACGCTTATCCCGATACGTCCTTCACGGGCGCGGTTCGTCAGGTGGTGCCGACGGCGGATCGCCAGAAGGCGACGGTGCAGGTGAAGGTGTCGATCCTCGATCGCGATCCCCGCATTTTCCCGGAGATGGGCGCCAAGGTGGAATTCACCCGCGGCGAGGGCGACGCCATGGCCAACGCTCCGCGCCGCGTGCTGGTGCCGTCCAATGCGGTGACCCAGGGCAGTGATGGCGCCCGGGTGTGGGTGATCGAAAACGAGAAGGCCACGTCGCGCACGGTGGATGTCGGACCGGCGCGCGGCAGCCAGGTGGAGATCCGCCGCGGGCTCGCCGGCGGGGAGCAAGTGGTGCTCGACGCGCCCGCGGGAATCAAGGAAGGTGCGCGGGTGCGGATCAAGGGCAGTGGATAGGAGGAATCGATGGCGCTGATCGACATCAAAGACGTGCGCAAGATCTATCGCCGCGGCAACGAGGAGGTCGTGGTGCTCGATGGCCTCTCGCTCTCGATCCAGGAGGGCGAATACGTCGCGCTCATGGGACCCTCGGGGAGCGGCAAGACCACCCTGCTCAATTTGATCGGCGGCGTCGATCGGCCGACCACCGGATCGGTGAGCGTGGGCGGCACCGACATCGCCAAGCTCAAGCCGCGTGATCTGGCGCGCTGGCGCTCGCGCAACATCGGCTACGTGTTCCAGCTCTACAACCTGATTCCGGTGCTGACCGCGCAGCAGAACGTCGAGCTGCCGCTCCTGCTCGTGAAGATGAGCGGCAAGGAGCGCAAGGATCGCGCCCAGCACGCGCTCGGGATCGTCGGCCTGGGAGACAGGGTCAAGCACCTGCCCCGCCAGCTCTCGGGCGGCCAGGAGCAGCGCGTCGCGATCGCGCGCGCGCTGGTGAGCGATCCCACGGTGCTGCTCGCCGACGAGCCGACCGGCGACCTGGACCGCAAGGCGGCCGAGGAGATCCTCACGTTGCTCGAGCGGCTGAACCGCGAGTTCAAGAAGACCATCGTGATGGTCACCCACGACCCGCATGCCGCGGAGCGCGCCCGCCGCCGCCTCCATCTGGAGAAGGGCGTGCTCGAGTCGCAGTCCGGCGCCTATCCGGTCATGGCTCCGGCGTAGGAGACGATGTGAACCTGCTCTCGCTGATCCTCGTCAATCTCGGCCGCAACAAGCGGCGCACCGTCCTCACCATGATGAGCGTGATGATCGCGCTCTTCCTGTTCTGCGCCTTGCGCGGCGTGCTCGACACGTTGAACGAGTCGATCAAGATCGGCAGCGAGTCGAAGCTCATCACGCGCAACGCGATCTCGCTGATCTTCCCGCTTCCGCTCTCCTACCGTGAGCGACTGGCCACCATTCCCGGCGTTCAGGAGGTTTCGTACGCCAACTGGTTCGGCGGCCGTGATCCGGTCGACAACAGCAACTTCTACGCTCAGTTCGCCGGGTCCGAGAACTACCTGACGATGTACCGCGCGGACTACGACATCATCGCGTACGACAAGCCCCCGCCGGGGGCCGCCGTCCCGCCCGGGATGGATCCGACGCTCGCCGCGTACATGCTCGAACGCGAGGCCTGCGTGGTCGGCGAGAAGCTCTTCAAGCGCATGGGCTGGAAGCTGGGCCAGCAGGTGAAGGTCTCGGGCACCATCTTCCCCGGCACCTGGACCTTCAACATCCGCGCGGTCTACCGCGCCAAGGATCCGCAGTTCGGCGAGGAGGCCCTGTTCTTCCACTGGAAGTACCTCAGCGAGAAGGGCATGGGCGGCCAGGGCCAGGTCGGCTGGTACACGCTTCAGCTCGCCGACCCGGGCCGCGCCGGAGACGTGACCCGCGCGGTCGACGCGCTCTACGAGAACTCGGCCGCATCGACGCACACCGAGACCGAGCGCGCGTTCCAGGCCGGCTTCGTCAGCATGTACGGCAACGTGCCTTTCCTGATCGGCGTGATCGGGCTGGCGGTCGTCTTCGCCATCCTCATGGTCGCGGCCAACACCATGATGATGGCGACGCGCGAGCGCACCGCCGAGGTCGGCGTGATGAAGACGCTCGGCTTCGAGGACGGCACCATCTTCCGCATCGTGCTCGCCGAGGCCGCGGTGATCACCCTCGGTGGAGGCATCATCGGGGCATTGCTCGCCAAGTGGGCCATCGAAAGCTCGGGATTCAACGCCGGCGGCCTGCTGCCACCGATGACGGTGAGCTGGGCCACCGTCGCGACCGGCGTGGGCATCGCCGTTCTGATGGGCGCCACCAGCGGCATCATTCCCGCCGTGCAGGCGTCGCGGCTCAAGATCGTCGACGCGCTGCGTCGCGTCGAGTAGGAGGAGTCATGGCCATTCCGATCATCTACAACGTGCGGAACGTGATGCAGCGGCCATGGACCACCCTGGCCACCGGCTGGGGCATCGCCATGGTGGTGATGATCCTGGTCGGCGCCTTCGCCCTGGCCTCGGGCTTCCAGGCGGCGCTGGTGGAGAGCGGCTCGCCGAACAACGCCATCGTCATGCGCGTCGGCGCCGACAGCGAGATCAGCAGCGGCGTGGGACGGGATGCCGCCAACATCATCAAAGCCCTGCCCGACATCGCGACCGGCCCCGACGGCCGGCCACTGGTGAGCACGGACATGGTGGTGCTCACCAATCTGCCGCGGCTCGGCGGCACAGGCGGCAGCTCGAACGTCACGATCCGCGGCATCGATCCGGCCAGCCTCACGCTGCGCGATCAGGTGAAGGTCACGTCCGGAAGGATGTTCACGCCGGGGACCGGCGAGGTCATCGTCGGAAGGCGGATCTCGCCCCGTTTCCAGAACCTCGCCGTCGGGAATCAGATCCGGTTCGGCCAGCAGTCCTTCAACGTCGTGGGTCTGTTCGAGGCCGACGGCTCGGCGTTCGAATCCGAGATCTGGGGTGACAACGCGGTGCTGATGCCGGCGTTTCAGCGCACCGATGCCTTTCAGTCCGTGACCTTCCGCATGCGCAATCCCGGCCAGTTCGCCGAGCTCGAGAAGCGCCTCGAGGCCGACCCGCGCCTCGGCGTGCAGGTCAAGACCGAGCGGGCATTCTATTCCGAGCAGTCGGCGCTGCTCGCCAACATGATCCGCTTCGCCGGCGTGCTCATCACCCTGATCATGGCGATCGGAGCGATCTTCGGCGCCATGAACACGATGTACGCCGCCGTCAGTCAGCGGACCCGGGAGATCGCCGTCCTGCTCACGCTCGGCTTCTCGCCCTTCTCGATCATGACCTCGTTCATGGCGGAGTCGGTGATCCTGTGCCTGATCGGCGGGGTCCTCGGCGTCCTGCTGGCGCTGCCGATCAACGGCATCACCACCAGCACCACGAACTGGTCGTCGTTCAGCGAGGTCGCTTTCGCCTTCCGCGTGACACCGATGGGAGTGGCGCTGGGCCTCCTGTTCTCCGTGATCCTCGGCGTGGTGGGCGGCTTCCTGCCCGCGCGCCAGGCGGCAAAGCAGTCACTGGCGGGGAGCCTGAGGGCGGCCTAGCGGACCCACCTCTCAGCAACCTCGCCGCGCCCCTGCTGGCGACACCGTTCCACCTGAGCCAAGAGCCGTGAGTGGTCCCATGATCTCCTCATCGCCATTGGACGCATTCATTCCACACCCTGACGTGCGCGAGCGTTTTCACACGACGATCAAGGCGCCTGCATCGCTCGTGATGGATGTGGCCGCGAACTTCGATCTCCAGGCTCTCCCTCTCGTGCGCGCCATCTTCCGGCTTCGGGAGAAGCTCATGCGAGCCGAACCGTCATCGCCACGCAAGCCACAGGGACTCCTCGCGGAAATGCGAAGCCTGGGCTGGGGACTGTTACTCGAGGAACCGGCGCGTTTGATCGTGTGCGGGGCCACTTGTCGTCCCTGGCAGGCGAACACAGTCTTCACGCCGATCGCGCCCCAACGGTTTGCGTCGTACGCCGAGCCCAATGAGGTGAAGATCGCTTGGACCCTCGAAGCGGAGGCTCTCGGTGCCGCGCTCACACGGTTCAGCCACGAGACACGGGCCGTGGCGACAGACGCAGATGCCAGGATGAGATTCCGTAGCTACTGGCGGTGGGCTCGCTTCGGCATCGTGACCATCCGGATCCTCCTGCTGCCTGCCATCCGGCGCGAAACGGAACGCCGCTGGGCCGAGGAGGCGACCCAGCCCCGATGAAAGGGCCAGCTCTACCGCCAGGCGGTTCCACGACCCCTTGCGCGCGGCGTCCCCAAAGTCACGGACCGCTCAACTGGAGACGCGCCCGATCCATCCCCTCGCTTTCAGCTCCTCCACGATCCTCGCCGCAGCCGCTTCCGGCGTTTCGTGGTCGGCTCGGACGATGAGGTCGGGATCACTCGGGGCCTCGTATCGGCTCTGCACGCCGGGAACCGTGGTCGCGTGTCCTTCACGCGCCGCGCGGTAGATGCCCTTCGGATCGCGCGCCATGCAGGTCTCGAGCGGGCAGTCCATCAGGACTTCCAGGAATCGCGGGATCACGGCGCGTCCTCCTTCCCGGTGGACTCGCCTCGGCGCGGTCGCGTCGAAGATCACTGCCACTCCGTGGCGCGCCAGCAGGGCGCCCAGGTGGGTCACCGCGCGATAGAACACGTCGCGTTCCGTCTCGTCATAGGTCGCCGATGGCGTCAGGATGGGGCGCAGCGCGTCGGACTCGAGCACTTCGGATTCCACCCCGGCCGCGGTCAGGGCATCGACCAGCGCGCGGGCCACGGTGGACTTCCCCGAAGCGGGTAGGCCGGTGATCCACACGGCGAAGCCGGCGCTCATCGTGGGCCTTCGAGCGCGGCATCGATTCGCGCGAGGTCGAGGCCCGACGATTCCATCATCGCTCGGGCAAAGTGGATCAGCCGGGCTCGTGTCGGCGTCGCCAGGGTCGGATACCAGACTGGGCATGCCATGACCAAGGCCCTGAACGCCATGAAGGGAGGCACCACGTCCAGCAGCTCGGAATCGCCGCTGGACTGCAGATAACGCCGCCAGAAACGATCGAACAGGCCCCGAAGCGCGCCTTCGAATGGGCGCTCCTCGTCGAGTCCGAAGAAGAGGTAGTTCATGGTCAGCGCCGCCACGTCGTCCGCCGGCTCGCCCCAGGCGCTGCGCGAGCGATCGAGTAGCGAGAAGTCCGTTCCGTCGCGGAAGAGGATGTTCCAAGGGTGGAAGTCCCCGTGCACCTGGGCGAGGCGATGCCCACGGGACTTGAGCCGCCAGCGCCAGCGCACCGCGTGATGCTCGATGGCTTCGAGCAGCGCCGGCGTCGCCACGAGGTCGGCCTCCGGGTACGCGTCGACCACCCCCATGATGCACTCGCTGTGACCCAGCAGCTCGCGGACGCAACGGACGTACAGGCCCGCCTCGCCGGCTCTGCGGCGATGAATCGCGACCAGGTAGTCGCACAACGCGTCGGCTCGAGCCACGTCGAGGTCGGCGGGGGCGGGACGCTCCCGCATTCGCTCGAGGTCCTCCACGTACTCGCGGCCTGCCACGTACTCCCGCAGGCCGAAGAACTCGCGCACTTTCCCGAGCGAGATCAGCGCGTCGCCGCGGTCACCACCGACGTCGAGACTCTGGACATGGCGTGGAAGATCGTTGAACGTGAGATGTCCAAGCAGCAGGACCTGCGCGCGATCCGCCATCGTCTCGTGACCGAAGCGACCGGGCTTCACGGTCTCGATCACGGCGGAGTGGCGAGCCCCACGTCGCGTGTAGTCCACGCGCAACGGCTTTCCATAGCCATAGCCCTTGAAGGAGTCGTTTGAAGACTCGCCCAAAGGGACGAGGTCCATCACCTCCACGGGTTCACCGAATCGCGACTCCAGGTAGAGGCGGACCTTCTCTTGATTCATTCGCTACCTCCCGCGGCGCACGCCCGGGCGTCGACCCTCGGCTGGGGTTTCTCCTGGCGGCGGCCGAGTCCAGCATGGCGATGCAGGGCGTGGCGTCTTCGGATATGCGAGCGAGCCCCGCGGGCGGCTTGCACCGCCCGCGAGGCCGCCGCCGCCGCAAGGTGCTGAGCTTGTTCACTCTGGCGACCCACCGACTCGAGGTGGCGCGACGTGTGCGAAGCGTCCTTCCGGACTCGTGCTTCGCCAGATCCGGCAACGCCTCGTTCATTGCCGGGCCGCGCGCGCGCCGGGTTGGGGATCCCCCAACCGCAGTGGTCACTCATCGGACCCTCGCAGCAGCACAGTAACGAGCATGCATCGGCCGGGCCACACGACGTGCGGGCCAGCAGGCAGAGATAGACGGTTACTGACTTCCGAACGGGATGACACCGTGTCACGGGCCTGACGGAGTGGCAGCCGGACGGCTCGCAACCTCGATTCCGCCAGCACCGGCACGAAGCCTCTGAGACCAGGCGAGTGAATGTCGTCGACCGCCGATCAAGCTCGAGCGCGAAGAACACGTATCAGCCACTTACGACCTTCCTCGAGCCCGAGGATCATGAGAGGGAACGTGAGCAGCAACGCCCAGTCTCGCAGGTGGAGAGGAGCAAGACCAAAAGCGCGTGCGAGAAAGGGCACGTGGATCAGAGCCAACAGGAGAACGACCTCGCACCCTACTCCTATCGCGACGAGCGGGTTGCTGAAGAGCCCCACTTTGAGGACCGACTCGCGTTGCGTGCGACAAGCGAAGACGTTGCCGATCTGTCCGGCCACGATTCCGGCCAGGGTCATCGTCGTCGCGCGGGAATAAAGGCTTCCTTCACCCGCCATCGGAAGTCCCGGTCGCCAACCGGCGGTCCAATAGACCGAGAAGAAGCCAAACATCGAAAGCGCCGCTTCGGCGAGACCGAGGAATGCGTAGGCATGCATCAGGCGGCTGGCCGGGAGGAGCCGTTCGGTACGAGGCCGGGGGGGCTGATCCATGATGTCCGGCTCCGGGCGCTCCGCTCCCAGAGCGAGCGCCGGCAGAAGGTCCGTGCCGAGATCGACCGCCAGGATCTGCATCACCGTCAGGGGAAGGGGCAAACCGAAGAACACCGCCGCCAGAAACGGCACGAGCTCAGGCACGTTCGAGGCAAAGATGTACGTGACGAATTTGCCGACGTTCGCGTACACGCTGCGGCCGTGCTCGATGGCGACGACGATCGACGCGAAGTTGTCGTCGGTCACGACCATGGCCGCCGCCTCCCGCGCCACCTCCGTTCCGCGACGCCCCATCGCGACGCCCACGTGGGCGGCCTTCAGAGCGGGCGCGTCGTTGACCCCATCGCCGGTCACGACCACGATCTCTTGTAGCTCCCTCAGCGCCTGGACGACGAGGAGCTTGTCGGAAGGCGAAGCGCGAGCCACCAGTGCGTTCGGTCCTCGAACGAGATCGTGGAGCGCCTCGCGAGGCAGATCCGCCAACTCTTTGCCTGTCACCACGCGATTCACCTGGAGCCCCACCCTCGCCGCGATGTTCGCGGCCGTACGTGGGTCGTCCCCGGTAACCATGATCACGCGGATGCCTGCCCGGCGACACTGCGCCATGGCCGCGGAGACCTCGGGACGCGGGGGGTCCCAGAGCGCCACCAGACCCAGAAGGACGAGGTTTCGTTCGACCGCGTCTTCCTGCATGCCGGGCTTCCATTCCCGGGCCTCTCGGGTCGCGACCGCGAGCACCCGGAGTCCTTGAGCGGCGAACCTTTCGTGCTCGGACAGGGCCATCGCGCGGAGGTCATCGCGAAGAGGTCGCGTCCCCTCATCGAGTTGGATCCTTTCGCACAGCGCGATCGTCTCGCGAGGGGCGCCCTTGGTATAGGCGGCGAGAGGTTCGCGATGAACCAACGTCATTCGCTTGCGGAAGGAGTCGAACGGATACGGCGCCTCGATAGGTCGCGAGGCCCGAAGTCCCTCCGGGTCGAGGCCGACCAAGGCTGCGGCCTCGATCAGTGCGCGCTCCGTCGGATCGCCGTGGGTGAGGGTGGCTTCCGAGGCCAAGACGGCGGCCTCGAGCAATTCGCGGACGGCCTTGGGTGGATCACCAGGCTGGCTTGGATCCCAGAAGCGCCCGGGAGTCCAAACCCCTCGGGCCTGCATCCGGTTCTCGGTCAGAGTGCCGGTCTTGTCCGTGCAGATCACGGTGACCGCGCCGAGGGTCTCGACGGCCGAAAGACGCCTGACCAGGCTTCCACGCCGCGCCATACGCTGCACCCCCCACGCCAGGGCGAGCGTGAGCGTTGGCATCAGCCCTTCGGGAACGTTGGCGACGATGACGCCGAGACCAAAGAGGAGAGCTTGGGGCACGCGGAACAGGCCCGAGCCGATGCCGATGAGAACGAACCCTGCACCGAACGAGAGCGCCAGGATCGCAACCACTCGAGTCACGCGGCCGAGTTCGCGTTGGAGCGGACTTGGCTCTTCGCCGACCTCCTGAGTGAGTCGCGCGATTCGGCCGACCTCGGTTCTCATTCCGGTCGCGGTGACGACCAGGGATCCGGAGCCAACGACGACGCCGGTCCCGGCGAACGCGAGTTCGTGTCGCTCTTCCATGGGGAGCGATTGATGCTCGTGCCCCTTCGCCGAAAGCTTGAACACCGGGTGCGACTCGCCACTCAACGGCCCTTGATCGACGCGCAGACGCTCGCTTTGGACGAGCTGTCCATCGGCTGGGATCTGGTCGCCTTCCTCGACGTGCACGAGATCGCCGGGCACGAGGGCCCACGCCGGCACGCGGGTCGACGCACCGTCACGGATCACCGACGTCGTGTGAGGCAGAAGCGCCTCCAGCGCCTCCATGGCGCGCTCGGCGCGATACTCCTGCAAGAAGGCGAACACACCGTTGACCAGTAGGACGGCCAAGATCGCCCAGCCCAGCGGAGCCATGCCCGCCACGAAGGCGAGGATGCCGCTGATCCATAGAAGCAACGCGAACAGGTTCGCGAACTGGTCGAGAAGACGCCATGCCACGGCGCGGCGGCGCACGCGCTGGAGCTGATTCCGTCCCAGTGCTCGAAGCCGTCGCTCCGCCTCCGCCGTCGTGAGACCTGAGGAGCCGGTGCCGAGAAGCTGGTAGAGATCCTGCTCGGAGAGCGATCTCTCTCCGCTGGCGTTTGCGGCATTGCGGATGACTTCGTTCAACTGCTCGGCACTCGTTGCCGAGCGCGCCCTCGCGGCGACCTCGGGATCTTGAAAACAGGCGAGCAGTCGGGAAGTCAGACGAAGGGCTTGGTCGCATCGATCGAGCGGTGCTCCCAGCACGGCGATCAAGTCGACCCGCAAATCAGAACCATCCAGAGTCGACGGGTGCTGAAGCTGAACCCAGTGGAGCTCGGGCGGTCGGTGGTCCCCGGTCAGTGCATGGACGAGAGCAACCCCAGGGGCGATGACCAGGACGCGGGGATTGGCGAGTGCGGCCTTCCCCAATGCATCCAGCACCTCGGCAACCGACTCGACCGGCCCCTCGAGGCGAATCCCCCCCGCGCTCCAGGTGATCAGGTGAGGTTCGACTCTGGCGGGGTCAGGCGCTGGACGATGAACGTCAGCCGGCAGGGCCATTCGCTGCATCAGCGGAGAACGTCACGCGATAGGGAGATGAGACGGGCGATCACCTCTTGAGCTTCACCACCCTGACCGGGGTGATCAAACGGCTGGCGACACTACCCATCATCAGCTTGTCGAGGCCCGAGCGAGGGCCGCCCGAGAATGAGGCGAATCGTCAACACCGATCAGTATCTCATTGCGACCCCCTCTCGTCGTCCTCTCGCGACTCCGGCTCCGCCAGAACGAGTTGCTGACTCCTTCGACTGGGGCATCCTGCCACCGTCCACGGACAACGTCTTGGGCAATTCTTCGCTGACGCTGATGCGCGACGTGATGACCGCGGCGACGGGCGGCTGAACTTCCCGCAGCCGCCACGACCCGCGCCGGTGCGGATCACTGATCACATCCCCGTTGCCAAGGCTGGCACGGGTGTGCGTCTTAGGATGGTGGCAACTCGTCGGTGAGTTCCCGGATCGGTGGCGCGCCCACCTCGGCGATCACCTCTCCCGTCACCGCCAGAGGTTGGTACCCCGACAACGCAGGCATGCGCTCCTGCATCCAGCGCTCGGCGAGGCGTGCGCACGCTTCGCACGCCGCGCCGTCCTCACACTCGAGCACGATCGCCAGCCCTTCCGGAGTCTCCAGCAGCAGGAATCGCTGCAGCCCGCGCACGGACCGGAGAAGCTCCTCCACGTCCTGCCGTACGGCTGCCAGCCTCCCGGCTTGGCCCGCGAACCCGAGGTATAGGCGGATGTCGACAGTCACGGCAGAACTCCTGTGGGTGCGGGCATGAGGGAACATCGATCGGTGGAAGGATGCAGGCGCGGAGGCATGAGCGTCAGTTCAGAAGAGTCGTCCGGACGATGCGCTGGTTCGCACCCTGGGTGAGCCGCACGAA
>DASTBI010000020.1 GCA_035712145.1 Candidatus Eisenbacteria bacterium
GCTCAGCTCGCGTCTCTGAACGTGAACTGAGCGCCGCGCGAAGCCCGTGATACAAACAGTGCGCCCCGCACTTCTCGCCCCCGCGATGAGCGCACATGAAGTCCTATTCGCTTTCGCATCTTTCGGATCAGACCCTGCTCCGCGGTCTCGCTTCTCTCGTCGCCCGTGATCGCAGCACCACGGCCGATCTGCTGGCCCACATCGCCGAGGTCGACGCTCGCAAGCTGTACGCGCCAGCGGGCTACCCATCAATGTACGCGTACTGCATTCACCACCTGCATCTAGCTGAGGATGCGGCCTGCCGGCGTATTCGCGCGGCACGGGTGGCTCGGAAGTTTCCGGCTATCTTTCCCGCCGTGGCGGATGGCCGATTGCATGTCAGCGCCGTGCTCCTCCTCGAGCACCACTTGAACCCTGAAAACGCCGATGGGCTGGTGACGGCCGCGGCGCACAAGACAAAGTCACAAATCGAGCACCTCCTGGCCAATCGCTTCCCTCAGCCGGATGTCCCGACGGTGCTGCAGCCCGTACCCGCGCCGGCGCGTGCAAATCTGGGGGGAACCCTGGTTGGCTCAGAGCGGCCCGACACTCCATCCGAGCCAGCGCCGCAGGATCTCGAACCTGGCGTGGCCACGGCGACTTCGCAGGACAGTTCACCCGCACCAGCGCGGGTGGATGCCCCGGCGAGGCTGAAGCCCCTGGCTCCTCAGCGATTCTCGCTCCAGCTCACGATGGGTCAGGAGATGCGGGACAAATTGGAGCTTGCGCAACAGCTGCTGGGCCATCGCGTCAAATCCGCGGACATCGCGGCCGTGCTCGAGCGAGCATTGGACTCGCTCATCCATGAGCTCCAGAAGCGCAAGTTCGCGGCGACGGACCGGCCGCGCCCAACGGCGGGCACGAACTCCGGGCGCCACGTGCCCGCTCCCGTCCGGCGGGAAGTCTGGAAGCGCGACGGCGGCCGGTGCACGTTTGTCGGCGATTCCGGCCGTCGATGCCAGGAGCGCCACGCTCTGGAGTTCGATCACGTCCAAGAATTCGCGCGGGGCGGGCCATCCACGGTGGCCAACTTGAGATTACGATGCCGGACGCACAATCAATACGCCGCCGAGCAGTCTTTCGGAGCTGGATTCATGCAGCTCAAACGACTCGATGCACGCGCCTCGCGAGACGTCAGGACTGCTGCGGCCAGAGCTCTCTGAGGCGCCGCAGGATCTCGTCACGCGTTTCAC
>DASTBI010000021.1 GCA_035712145.1 Candidatus Eisenbacteria bacterium
GGGACCGCGGACGATGCTTCCCGCTCCCGACGTGAGGCTCACTGAGGAGGTCCAGTCGTGAAGTTCATGACCATGGTCAAGTCCGCCGAGGGCCAGGGGCCGCCCCCTCCCGCGCTGATGGAAGCGATCGAGAAGCTCGGCCAAGACGCCGCCCGCGATGGAGTGATGGTGACGATGGGCGGCCTTTACCCCAGCGCCGCCGGAGCGCGAGTTCGCGTGGCGAGCGGCAAGCTCCACCTGACCGACGGACCGTTCACGGAGGCCAAGGAGCTGATCGGCGGCTTCGCGATCTTCGAGGTGCCATCGAAGAAAGAAGCGATCGAGTGGACCTATCGCTTCATGGAAGCGCACCAGCGACATTGGCCAGGCTGGGAAGGCGAGACCGAGATCCGGCAGATGTTCTGAAGCGCCACCCCAAGATGGTTCACTCCTACCGCACGAGCATGAGCTTTTTCGTCCCCACGTAGGAACTCGTCTCCATGCGATAGAGGTACGCTCCGCTCGACAAGCCGGCGCCGGCGAAGACCACCTCGTGCGGCCCTGCTTCGACCTCCTGGTCCACCAACGTCGCCACCCGACGCCCGGCGAGATCGAAGACCGCGATCCGCACGTGCTGGCGCTGTGGGAGCGTGTAGCGGATCGTGCTGGCGCCACGCGCCGGGTTGGGGGCGCTCTGAGCCAGGAAGACTCCAGAATCGTGTCGGCGTGGGCCGTCGGCGACGCCGGTGGTCTGCCCGGCGTTGCCGTAGAGGACGAACAGCGAGTCGTAGAGGCTCGCCACCGCCACGTCGGCCTTGCCGTCGAGGTCGAAGTCGGCAACCACCGCAGCCGACGGCAGGCCACTGCCGAAGGTGTGGGAGCAGTTGAAGCGCGGGGTGAAGTGGCCGGTCCCGTCGTTGAGGAACAGCGTGACGCCGTTGTCGTCGAGCTGGCGATTGAGCGTTGCGAAGTCGAGATCGCCGTCGTTCTCGTAGTCGAGCGAGACCACGCCGTGGGCGTTGTTCACCGGGATCAGCTCCTCGCTGAAGTTCGCGCTGCCGCCATTCCGCATCAGCACGGCCCGGGTCTCCGAGACACTGGTCGAGACGATGTCCCTGTCGCCGTCGCCGTCGAAATCGCCGGCCGCGAGGCTGCTGCCATGGCCGACGTACGAGTTCGCTGCGCTCGGGCCCTCGACGTGGACTGCCTCGAAGTTCGAGTTGGGACACGGGAGCGGACCTCCCGGGTTCACGACGAAGAAGTCCTGGAAGTCCGAGAACAGCGCACGCTGGCCACTCCCCGACGCGAGGCCGATCCCGGCGATCTCGTAGGCGCTGGAGCCAGCCAGGTTGGCGACCACCAGGTCCTTCAACGCGAGCGGGAGCTCGACCGGGGCGCCCTGCGAGTTCTTGATGACGTCGCTGCAGATCTGCCGCCCGCCCAGGTGGACCAGCAGGCCGAGGAAGCCGGAGTTCGGGAGGAAGCCGTTGTCCTCGCTCAACCAGCAGACGCGCTTGTTCGCGAAGTACGGGCTGGGCTCCGGCTCGAGCGAGACCACGCGGCCCAGCGTCTGCACCGTGGCGGAAGAAGGGAAGCCGCCCGCACCGTCGCCCCAGAAGACGGTGACGGCGGCGGCCTCTCCCGCCACGATCAGGTCGAGCCTGCCATCCTCGTCGAGATCCATGAAGCGGCAGGCATAGGGCTGAAAGGACACCGGCAGCGTGCCGGCGGGCGTGAACGACCGCAGCGAAGGATTGTTGTGGTAGAGACGCACCACGTTGTTGTCGTAATCGGTGATCGCCAGGCCGTCGGCCAGCAGGTTGTCGAACTTCCCGGCCGCCATCCCGAACGGCGTGCCGGGCAGACCGAGCCTGAACTGCGCTTCGAAGTCTCGGGTGACTCGCGACAGGACCTCGTCGGCGCCGCGCACCGGACGCGTGGGATGGCGGGGCTGGTTGTCGAAGTCGTTCGTGACCGCGGCGACCGGGGTGCCGGTGAGCTCGGGATCCTGAGCCGAACAGTCGGTGAGGTGCAGGTCCTGCCCGATGTCCACGAAGATGGGAAGCTTGACGATCGTCGCAGCGTCCTGTCCCGACGCGGCCTGATAGGCGCTGAGCGCCGAGTAGAAGTTCGTGTTCCACCGCACCAGGGTGCTGTTGTCGGCCTTCTCGAGAACGTTGAAGTCCGACTGGAACGAGGTGGTCAAAGCCTGATACGAAATCTCGTAGGTGACCACCGCGAATGGATTCGAGGTGAATCCGCGCACGACCAGGATATTGTCGACCACCCTGGACTCGTCGCCTTCGACGTAGAGCGCCTTGGCCTCGCCGATCACCGGGCCGATCGCCACGCTGTTGTGGGCAACCAATGACTTTCGTGCGCCGGTGAGGATTCCCATCTGGGCGTTCGAGCGCATCCCCATCACCATGTTGTTGCTGATCGTCAGTGAGTTGCAGGGCGGGAACATGTCGTCGGCATCGATCGCGGTGAAGCGTGACGTCCCATCGACGGTCGGCCCGCCGTTCTTGATCAGGTTGCCGTCGACGGTCCCGGCGTTGTTGACGCGCACCAGGATGCCGGTCGTTCCGCTGCCACCGGCGTAGTCGAGCGTGTTGCGGGTGATGGTGGGGAACTCGGCCGTGACGAGGATGCCCTGGCCGAGCGGATTGCCCGTGCCGCTGACCCCCTCGTGAGGCGTCTGGATCAGGTTGTTCTCGACCAGGATCGTTCCCGCGACGCCCGCCCCGTCCGCGATCGAGATCGGCCGCATCAGACGCTGGAAGCTGTTGCCGCGGATCTGCGCGGTCCTCAGCTCTCCCTGACAGTGAACTCCGTAGTCGGTGCCGAGACCGCCGGTATTGGTGTTGGCCGCGTTGCCGACGAAGCGACAGTTCTCGACGACGATGCCCTCGATCGTCGGGTTGGTGATCGGCACCCCTTCCAGCTCGAGCAGGAATCGGGCCCCGGCCTGATCGACGTCGAGGTCGATGAACGTGATCTCTCGGAACGTGACCTCGTCGACGCCGATCTTCACGACCGAGAGCCCTGTCTGCGTCGTCTGGTCGACGGCGAGGATCACGTTGTTCACGTTGCCGCCCGCGGCGGCGTCGGGCAGGAACGTCACGTGATTCGTCGGAGACAGGCCGGCCACCGGACCGTTGAGGGTCATGACGCGCGAGGTGCCTCCGTCCCGCAGATAGGTGCCCGGGCGGATGCGAAGCTGCACTGGACCCGAGACGCCGTTGGCGGCCAGGGCATCCGCGGCGTCCTGGAGGGTGGCAAAGCTTGGCGCGGCGCCGCCGATGGTGAACGTGCCGTTCAGCGGAACGGCGATCGCTCGTGAGGCCGTCGCGAGGAGAGCGAAGACGACCAGCAGGGTACGCATGGCACGACTCCTTCTTTGGGGGTCCACTCCCTCTAGCGACGAAATCCTTGCGGTCGTGCCATCCGACCTGGCGGCTTGCGCGCCCGCACCGAAGTCGGCCACGCTATTCGGCGCTGGGCGTTCGGGTTGAGACCCCTGGTCCCAGGCATTCCCGAGGCACCCCACGGTCCGTCCATGAGCCGCGCGCACGACGTCACCGAAATCCTCCAGCAGGCAGGGCAAGGCGGGGCGCGAGCCGCCGACGAGCTGTTCTCCGCGCTCTACCGCGAGCTGCGAGCCATCGCGGCGATACGGCTTCAGGCGGAGAGTCCCGACCACACGCTGCAGGCCACGGCTCTGGTCCACGAGGCCTACGTTCGCCTGATCGACCAGACCCGCAGCAACTTTCAGGACCGCCTCCACTTCCTGGCGGTCGCCAGCCGGGTGATGCGCCACATCCTGGTCGACCACGCGCGCGCCCGTGGGCGACGGAAGCGGGGCGGCGGGTGGGTGAAGGTCCCGCTCGACACCGGCGTGGCGGAGATCCCGGCGCCCGACGAGTTCCCGATGCTCGAGATGGACGCCGCCCTCGATCGACTGGGCCAGCTCCATCCCGAGAAGGCGCGCGTCGTCGAGTTGCGATTCTTCGGCGGCCTGACCTCCGAGGAGTGCGCGAAGGTCGTCGGGGTCTCGGTGCGGACCGTGGCCCGCCATTGGGATTTCGCGCAAGCGTGGCTCTATCGCGAGATGTCGAGCGACGAGTCCACCGCACCCGGCCCGTCGTCGTGACCGACCGGGAGCGATCAGACCGCGCGGCCGAGCTGTTCGGCGACGCGCTCGAGCACGACCCAGCCGATCGCCCGGCCTTCCTCGACCGCTCCTGCGGTGACGATGCCGCCCTACGACGCGAGGTCGAGTCGCTGCTCGAAGCGCTCCCTGTCGCGCGCAAGGTGTTCGAGTCCGGGCCTCCGCTCGAGGCGCTCGAGGTCCGCGACGAGCGGCCGGAGCGTCTCGGTCCCTATCGGCCCCTGCGCGAAATCGGGCGCGGAGGCATGGGAGTCGTGTATTTGGCGCGCGACGATCGGCTGGAGCGCGACGTGGCCATCAAGGCGCTCCCCGACGTCGACCGGCTCGACCGTCAGCGGCTCGATCGGTTCCTGCGCGAGGCCAGGGTTCTGGCCGCCATCAACCATCCGAACATCTCCACCTTGTACGACCTCCACGAAGAGCCCGACGGCCGGCGCTTCCTGGTGCTCGAGCATCTCCGCGGCGAGACGCTCGCCGTCGCGTTGAAGAAGGGCCCGATCGAGATCGACCGCGCGCTGGCTTTGTGCGCGCAGATCGTCGACGCGCTCGAGGCCGCCCACGCCCGCAGCATCGCCCACCTCGATCTCAAGCCCGGCAACGTCATGGTCGACGACCGCGGCCGGATCAAGGTGCTCGATTTCGGGCTGGCGCGCAGCTGGGACACGATCCCCGCGCAGGCCACCGACGGAACCGCGATGCCCGAGATCACGGCGGACGTGCCTGCGCACCCCGGCCCCGCTGAAGCAACCACCATGCGGCTCGGCACGCCGAGCTACATGCCGCCCGAACAGCTCGAAGGAGCGCGCCCTTCGCCCTCCTGGGATCTTTTCTCCTTCGGATGCCTCCTCTATGAGTGCCTGGCCGGACGCCGCGCGTTCCCGGGCCACTCGCTCGCGGAAGTCTTCCAGGCGATCCTCCGCTCCGAGCCCGACTGGAGCGCGCTGCCTCACGACACGCCGCCGGAGCTGCGCGAGCTGCTCGTCAGCTGTCTGGAAAAGAACCCCGCGCGCCGCATTCCCGACATCCATACGCTACGGGCGCGCCTGGACCAGGTGCGAGCGGCGCGCCGCCGAGATCCGAGCCGCCTGCATCTGGCCACGCCGTCCCACAATCTGCCGACGCGAATCACGAGCTTCGTGGGCCGCGCGGCCGACCTGGCGGAGTGCCGGCGCTTGTTGCGCCGCGCGTCGCTCCTCACGGTGACCGGCCTCGGAGGGAGCGGGAAGTCGCGCCTCATGCTCGAGCTGGCGAGGGAGTCGGTCGACGGCTTCGCCGACGGCGCCTGGTGGGTGGACCTGGCGCCCATCTCCGACCCGAGACGCATCGGCGAAGTGGCTGCTCGCATGCTCGGACTTCGCGAGAGAGCCAACCAGAGCCCGGCGGACGTGCTGGTCGAGCACCTGCGGGAACACGCGTGCCTGCTGCTGCTCGACAACTGTGAACACGTTCGAGCGGCGTGTGCCGAGCTGGCCGCGCGCGTGGTGAAGAGTGGTGGGCGATCGCGAATCGTCGCCACCAGTCGCGAGGCGCTCGGCACGCAGGGTGAGGTGGCCTACTCACTGACCCCTTTGGCGCTGCCCGACGACGGCGGCACGGCGGAAGGCGCCGAGGCCGTGCAGCTCTTCGTCGACCGCGCCACGCTGGCGCGCTCGGAGTTCGAGCTGTCCGCGGACAATACCGCCGCGGTGGTCTCGATCTGCCGCCGGCTCGACGGACTCCCGCTGGCGATCGAGCTGGCCGCCGCCCAGCTCGCGAGCATGCCCGTCGAGGACGTGGAGCGGCGACTGTCGGATCGCTTTCAACTGCTCCAGGGCAAGCGGATCGCGGCGGCGCGGCACCTCAGTCTCGAAGCGGCGCTGGAGTCGAGCTACGAGATGCTGGCCGAGGGCGACCAGTCGCGACTCGGGGCCCTGGCGATCTTCGCCGGCACCTGGACCGTCGCCTCGGCGGCGGCCGTGTGGAAAGTCGAAGATCAGGAGGCCTTGAACGCGCTGATGCGGCTCGTGCGCAAGTCGCTGGTCATGGTGGACACTTCCGGGCGCTCCGAGACCCGCTACAACTTTCTCGAGACGGTCCGGCACTACGCGGCGGATCGTCTTGCCGACTCCGGGGGCCTGGAGACGGCGCGCGACCGACACTTCGACTACTTCGCCCAGCTTGCTCGCGACGCGGAGCCGAACCTGGTAGGACCGCAATCCGAGGCCTGGCTCGGCCGCCTCGACCGCGACCACGAGAACTTCCTCGCGGCCATCGACCGATGCGACGCCACACCCGAAGGTGCGACGCGTGCGCTCGCTCTGTCGGTGGCGCTCTCAGGATACTGGTACCTGCGCGGGCTGCTGACGCTGAGCCGCACCCGGCTCCTGCGAGCACTCGAGCGCGCGCAGGGTCCGAGCACACGCGCGCACGCTGCGGCGATGCGGGCTGCTGGGGGCATCGCGACCGAACAAGGTGACTACGCCGCGGGGCTGCGGTTGTGCGAAGCCAGTCTCGCGATCTTTCGTGAGGTCGGCGACGTCGACGGCGAGATCCGCGCCGTGGATGGAATGGGCGCCGCCGCGCGCTGGATGGGCCGCTTCGACGAGGCAGTCACGCACTACGAGACCGCGCTCGACTTGTGCCGCCGCCACGGCCGCCGCAAGCGCGAGGCGCTGATCCTCAACAATCTCGCCGACCTCCACACGATTCGCGGCGACGAGGCGGCTGCGCGGCGCGCCTGCGAAGCCGGTCTCGCCCTGGCGCGCGAGCAGGGCAACTGGCAAACGACCGTCCACGCCCTTCTGAATCTCGCGTTGATCGACGTCCGCGGTGGCGACCACACGGCCGCGGCTGGGCGGCTGCGCGAAGTCTTCCAGGCTCGCCACGAAGCTCCGCCTGCGATGTGGATGACGTACATCTTCGAGGTGATGGCCGAGGTGGCGGTGGCGGACGACGCGCCGTGGGCCGCGCGCTGCTGGGGCTTCGCGCTCGAGCAGCGCTCGAAGACCGGCGTGTTACCCAGCGCACTGGAACGGGAGGAGCGGGCAAGGGTCGAGGCGCGGCTGGCGGCCGTGCTCGGCGAGGCGCACCGCGACGCACTGATCGCCGAAGGCCGATCGATGTCGCGCGACGAGGCCATGACCAAGGCCATCGCCTGGATCGAAGCTCGGCCGCGTTAGGAACGATTCGCGGCGAGTCACGAGCAGAGCCTATCGCGTACGTTTCATGCGACAGTTGGTCGGCGGGAACCGGACGATCGGGTTGGGCGACGACGGTGGCCATGGCGACTCCGAATCGCCGTGAGGGCGTTTCGAGGCCGCAAGCCTAGCCAAAGGGCATGGATCGGCGCGACAGGTTTGGGAAGATCGTCCCGGTTCGGCCGCCGGTCAACGCGGCCGCGAAGCCATGGACTCCAGGATCTCCTGGAGCTCATCGGGATCGGCTGGCTTGACCAGGTGGTGATCGAAGCCGGCCTGCTCGGTGTGGCGGCGATCCTCTTCCTGCCCCCCGCCCGTGAGCGCGATCAGGAGCATTTGTTTGCCCCACGAATGCTCTCGGATGCGCCGGCAGACTTCATAGCCGTTCACGATGGGCATAACGATGTCGAGCAAGGCGACGTCCGGTCTCCTCTCGTCGGCCACCTCCATGGCTTCGGCCCCATCGTAGGCGGTGCTCACCTCGTGACCCTTCAGCGTCAGGAGGCGCGCGAGCGAGTCCGTGCCGTCCCGGTTGTCGTCGGCCACGAGAATGCGGCGGCGCGATGTCGGACGCCCCTGATCTCCGTCCGGGCGCGGCGGAGCGCCTTCGATCGCATCGCGCGTCGCGGCCGGAAGACGGACCAGGAACTCGGTCCCATGTCCGGGGCTGGTGCTGCGAACCTCGATGGATCCTCCGTGAAGATCGACCAGGCGCTGGGCCAGCGAGAGGCCGATCCCCAGCCCGCCCTGCGAACGTCCCCGCGCCGATTCGGCCTGCGAGAAGAGACTGAAGACATGAGGCAGCATCTCGGGCTCGATTCCGATCCCGTCGTCCTTCACCGAGATGGCGACCCCGTCCCCGTGCCGCTCGACGTTCACCCAGATATGACCGCCCCGCTCGGTGTACTTGGCCGCGTTGGTGAGCAGATTCGAGAACACCTGAGCGAGACGCACCTGATCGGCCTCCACATGAATCGGCTCGTGCGGCAGGGTGACCGTGATCTCGTGAGAGCTCCCATCGATCATCGGGCGGCTCGTCTCCAGGGCGGATTCGATCACCGCCCCAATATTCACGCGAGCCTTGCGGAGCTGCAGCTGATTCCGCGAGAGCCGCGAGATGTCGAGCAGGTCCTCGAGAAGCCGGCTCATGTGCTCCACCTGCCGCTCGATGACGCCCTGGATCAGCTCGAGATCGGGATCCCGCAGGTCCTTCAGCTTGAGGATCTTCATCGCGTTGAGGATCGGCGCGAGAGGATTGCGCAACTCATGGGCGAGCGTGGCGAGGAACTCGTCCTTCATCCGATCCGCGTTGCGGAGAGCTTCCTCGACGCGCCTGCGATCATCGATGTCGACGTGAGCGCCCACCACCCTGACGACCCGCCCGTCCTTGTCTCGGACCGGGACGCTGCGCGACAGAAACCAGCGGTAGACACCGTCGGAGGCGCGGCGTAGCCGGAACTCGATCTCCAGCATCCCTCCTTTCGCCCGCTCATCGTCCCATCGACTCCATTGCACATCGCGGTCGTCAGGATGAACGACGTTCCGGAGCTGCTCGGGGTCGTGGGTCTGCTCGACGGTGAGCCCGGTGTATCGAGTCCAGTGGCGGTTGACGTACTGGAGCGCTCCGTCCGGGTTCGAGGACCAGACCATCTGGGGTCCCGACTCGGCCAGCGAACGAAAGACCTCCTCGCTCTGACTGAGGGCGGCTTGCGAGCGCCGCAGCTCCTGGTAGTGCCACTGCTCGGTTGCATCCACGATCATCAGGCACTGCCCGAGGGCTCCCTCCTGCAGCCCCGTGGCGCAGAGATGGACCGAGATCGAGCCGTCGGGACGCAGGAGATCGACGTCGACCTGAACGTCCGCGGAGCGGGCACCGCTCAACGCCGAGTCGAACGACTCACGGCTGTGTGGCGCCACGAAATCCTGGCTCGGCTTGCCGATCAGCTCCTCGAGGGGCCGGTTCAGCAGCTCCGAGAAGCGTGGGTTCGCGTAGAGGATGGTGCCCTGGACCGTCAAGGTAGCAGCAGCCTGGAGCATCTGCTCGACCAGAAGCCGGTACGGCCTGTAGGGCGTCTCGAGCGTGTAGACCTGCTCCGACTCCGTGCCGAGGAGGAGGGCGTCCACCTCGCCCGCGCGAAGGGCGCGGATCGTCTCCTCGGCCTCCTCCAGCCTCTGTCGCAGTTCGTCTTTCGTCAGGAGTGGACCCTGATGAGTTGGAGCCATGGGGTCTCCGCGTCGGCGCCCTGCATCCGGCACCTCGGGCTCAGAGTTTGGCCGGACGCAGCTGCAGGCCCACCAGCGTGCGATCGACGTTGGAAAGGTCGCCAATCACCTTGCGAATCGGCGACGGGAGCTTTCGTACCAGGGTCGGGATCGCGACGATCTGATCGCCCTTCGCCAATTGGGGGTGAACCAGAAGATCCACCACCTCGATTCGATACTTACCGGACAAGTGTTCCTCGCAGATGCGTGAGAGGTTCTCCACCGCGGCGACCGACTTGGGCGTCTTCCCGGCGACGTACAGTCGCAGATCCCAGACGTCGGGATCCTCCAGCCCGCGGGCTTCGAGCTCCTCCAACGATTCCGGCTCTCTCCCGTCGGCCGACATTGGCGCCTCCTCAGAACTTCCCCTTGGTCCGGCCATCGGTCGGTGGCCCCAACGGCTCGTCGGCCTGGCGGCTGACGGCCATCCTCTCCTGGTCACGCCGGACGAGATCCACGGCCGCCTGCTCCTGATCGATGTGTCCCTGGAACTCCTCTTCCTCGACTTCGAACTGGGCCTGGAGCGCCTTGATCTGCGCCTCCAGCATCTGGCGTTTGCGCTCCAGCTGACGCCGTCGACGCTCGATGTCTTCCTGACGGCTCGTGGCCACGGCCTGTTCGCGGGCCTCCTGCGCCAAACGCATGGACCCCGTGAGGACCCCATCCGGTCCGACGTAGACGTCATTGAGCTCGATCCCGTTCGGCGTGAGGAGGTACTCACGGATCTGATTCGAATGGGCCATGCCCCGCGATTTGAGGATGTACATACCGCGGTTCCGCTCCCCGGCTAGCTCGATGTCACGCAACAACAGCCACGTGTCGACCAGGGAAGAGATTCCGATGCCCGACTGCTCGAGGGATTGACCACCGTGCGTGAGGCTGGTGAAGATCGCCGTGATCTGCCGCGTCTTGAGGAAATCGATCAGTCGAATGAGCATGGACTCCGCGTCGGATTCCTCTCCGGCACGGAGGAAGTTCGTGATCGGATCGATGATCACCACCTGCGACTCGAATTCGTTGATCCACTTGTGGATCGATGCGAGGTGCGCCTCGAGCCCGTGCAAGGTCGGGCGACTGGCGTGGAAACGCAGCCGTCCCTCCCGCACCCACTGGCCGAGGTCGAGCCCAATGGAGCCCATGTTGCGGACCAGCTGGCTCTGGGACTCCTCGAACGCGAAGTAGAGACAGCCCTCTCCTCGTCGACACGCGGCGTCCGCGACGTGCGCCGCCAGGCTTGTCTTGCCGATCCCAGCGGTGCCGCTGATCAGGACGCTGCTTCCGCGATAGAAGCCCTGACCTCCCAGCATGGCGTCGAGGCGGGGGATCCCGGTGGAGATTCGCTCGTTGCTCGCCTCGTGTCGCAGCCCCAGCGAGGTGATGGGAAGCACCGAGATCCCATTCTCGTCGATCAGGAACGGGTACTCGTTCGTGCCGTGAAAGCTGCCCCTGTACTTGACGATGCGCATTCGCCGAGTCGAGAGCTGGTCTCTCACGCGGTGATCGAGCGCGATGACGCAGTCGGACACGTACTCCTCAAGGCCCTGACGCGTGAGCTGACCGTCGCCGCGCTCTCCGGTGATCACGGCGGTCACTCCCTTGTCCTTGAGCCAGCGGAAGAGCCGGCGCAGCTCGGAACGGAGCACGGCCGCGTTCGACAGTCCACCGAAGAGCACCTCGATCGTGTCGATGACGACACGCTTGGCCCCGATCGTGTCGATGGCGTGACCCAGCCGAATGAAGAGCCCCTCGAGGTCGTACTCGCCCGCCTCCTCGATCTCGCTCCGCTCGATGTGAACGTAATCGACCAGCAGCTTCTGTTGTCTCGCCAGCTTCTCGAGGTCGAATCCGAGAGAGCGAACGTTCTCGGTCAGCTCTTCGGCGGTCTCTTCGAAGGCGATGAACACCCCGGGCTCGTCGAACTGAGTGGCCCCGCGAACCAAGAACTCGATGGCCAGGAGCGTCTTTCCGCATCCGGCGCTGCCGCAGACGAGAGTGGGACGGCCGCGAGGGAAGCCGCCTCCCGTGATCTCGTCGAGACCCGCCACTCCGGTCGGCGCCTTGGCGATCGAGCCGAAGGTCAGAGGAGTGCTCGGCCTCGGATCGATCGCAGTCTCGGTCATGATTGCCTCGTGTGAGCGCGCGAGCCGCGGTCGCCCTGAGTGAAACGCGTTACGATGGCGCGGCGGCAGCCTCGACACCAATTGCTGGAACTCCAATTCACCAAGTGTCGCGCCCCGATGCGCGTCGAGGACAGGCAACGAGGCTCACCGAGGGACTACGAAGGCTAGGTCGCATCCTGAGTCGCGTCAAGGCACTGTTCCCTACTCGGTTCGCGGCCAGGCCCAAATGGCCGGGTCAGCGGAGCGGAGCGGAGCCGAGCCGGTGTCAAGCCGGGGGATCAGCACGGTGCGGGGCCGCCGCGAGGAGCGCTAACCCTTGTACCCTGTACCCTTCGCGCGAAGGCGCGAATTGAGTAGTTTCGCGGGCCCCCATGCCGGAGTGGCGAAACTGGCAGACGCGCGGGACTCAAAATCCCGTGAGGCTCAAACCTCGTGCGGGTTCGACCCCCGCCTCCGGCACCA
>DASTBI010000022.1 GCA_035712145.1 Candidatus Eisenbacteria bacterium
GGAGGCGTCGAGGATGATCGGCGCCTTGACGCGCCGGGTCGCGCCGTCGGCTTCGAGCAGCATCGACGGCGGCTCGGAGGAGTCGCCGGCGAGCGGGGGCAGGACGACATCGCGAGCGAGCGCGGTCACGCATTCGGCACCGGCAGCCACCGCCAGCGCGCGCAGCCGCGCGTCGAACCAGCCGCGCTGCAACTGCTGACCGGCGATGCCGACCGGAAACTGCTCGACACGGCGCGGCGCGTCCGCCCACCACACGACGTTGCCGAGCCACGGCTGAACTGCGGGATCGTCGATGACTTCCAAGGCGCCGATCGTCGCGACGACCTGGCGGGCGCTGGGCGGCAGCGACTCGACCGCGTCCTGACGCGGCGCTCGCGGCCGATCGACGAGGAGGACGCGATGGCCCCATGCGGCCAGCAGTCGCGCGGATGCGCAGCCGGCCGGGCCGCCGCCGATCACGATCGCGTCGTACACGATCGCCGCCGCGCCGTTAGACCGCGAAGACGTCCGGGCGCCACTCGAGGCCCAGTTCGCTTGGCGGCGCCATGTAGCCGACCAGCGCCGAGGAGGCGACGACTGCCGGACTGGCGAGGTAGCCCTCGCCGCCGAGTCCCATGCGGTTTTGCCAGTTCCGGTTGAACGACGTGATCGCGCGCTGCCCGGGCGACAGCGCGTCTTCACCCTGTCCGAAGCACGGGCCGCACCAGCTGGCGCGGATCTGGCCGCCGACCGAGCGGAACACACCGGCAATCGATTCGCCGTCGAGCCGCGGGTCGGGCCGCTCGATCTGCGCCTTCACGCCGCCCGATCCGGGGAACACGACGAACTCCTTCTGCGCCTTCGTCAGCCCCTGGCCGCGGGCCGCGACCAGGACGAGCGCCGCCGACAGCAGGTCGTCGTAGCTGCCATTCGTGCAGGAGCCGATCATCGCCTTGTCGAACGTGATCCGCTCCTTGGCGACCTCTTCGGCAGGGAACGCATTCCCGGGGCTGAACGGCTTGGCGATCATCGGCCGCACCACCGGCAGCTCGAGGCTCTCATCGATGGCGAAGGTCGCATCCGCTCCTAAAGCAATGCGCGGATAAGGCAGGTCGTTCATGCCCTTGGACGCGAACCACGCGTAGGTGATGTCGTCGGGCGCGAAGATCCCGTTCCAGCTCTCGGCTTCCGCCATCATGTTGCAGATCGTGTTGCGGAACGCGATCGGAAGCTGGCGATCGGCATCGACGAATTCGACGCTCATGCCCTGCGACTGCTTGGCGCCCCAGCGACGCAGCAGCTCGAGCACGATGTCCTTGCCGGTGACCCAAGGCTGCAGCTCACCGCGGAAGGTGACGCGCCGGGCCTGAGGGACGGTTGCGTAGATGTAGCCGGTGCTCCAGCCGAAGCCGAGCGTCGTGGACCCCACGCCGATCCCGATCGCGCCGTAGGCGCCATACGCGCGGCTGTGCGAATCGGCGCCGGGGATCATCATGCCCGGCATCACGAGCCCTTGCTCCGGGAAGTAGAAGTGGAAGATCCCGTCGCCCGGCGTCGCGTAGAAGGGTTTCACGATGCCGTGCCGCGCGGCGAACTCGCGCCCAATGGACGTCTGCTTCTCGTCGGCTTCCACCCCGGTGAAGACGAAGTGGTCGTTGGCGATCGCGATCTGACGCGGCCAGATGCGGTCACCGCCGGTGATCTGGTTGAAGGTGTGGATCGAGAATGGCGCGGTGCCGTCGCTCGCCGGAAGCAGGTCGGCGTAGACGCGCAGCGTGGCGCCCGGGCGGACCTCGGCGTTCCTGTCGACGCGGTGAGCCCACAGGATCTGCTCGGTGGTGGTCAGGCGCCTCGCCGTCGCGGCATTGGGCCATTCGATGGCCGGCCGCGTCTCGACGCTGGCCCTGAACTCCCGCCGGCCCACCGCGAAGATGCCGCCGCTGCGGCGGATCTCCTCTTCCTTCGGCGCCAGCGGCACCGGCTCGTAGGTCTTGCCGCGAGTCACGTTGGCCAGCCGCCGCGAATCCGGATCGAAGGTCAGCTCATCGCCTTCCTGCGCGTCGGCGACCGCTTCGGGACTCTGCACGACGTGGAGCCCGAGGTTGAACGCGTTCCGGCGGAAGATGTCGCCCATGTTGTTCCCGCACACCACGACCAGCTCGAGCCCCACCTCTTCCGCCACGCCCTTGAGCCCCGCCGGGCTCATCTCGCGGGACGAGCCGATCGCGAAGCGGTCGCCGGCGATCAGGAACGTCTCGCCGCGATGCACCCGAGCCCGGAAGTCGGGCATGAGGTAGCGGAACGAGCCGGCCTTCCAGCGCTCGTCGAGCGTCTCGAGACTCTCGGAGACGCAGTCGGCTGCCGGCGTGATCTGGTCGGTGTCGATGGCGTCGAGCTTCTTCCCCGGCACCTTGGGGTCCCAGAAGACCAGCGCCTTGCCGCGCAGAATGAGCGCCCCCGACGTCGCGTCGCTCGCGGCCTCATCGAGCGGCAGCCGGTCCAGAGATGCGCCGGGCTTGAGCCGAGCCGGTTGGATGGGATTCATTCGATCTCCACCTGTCACGAATCACAGGGCGGTCGAGGTTGGCCGCCCCCGCCGAACCGCAGTAGGTTACCGCACTCCCGCGTCACGCGCCCTTGGGCGCGCTTGCCGAGCCCGGAGGCATCCATGGTCGATGTGTCGCTGAGCCTGCTCCTCTTGTTCGCCCCCGAGTCCACCGCCGAAAGCACGCTTCGCGAGGAGCTGCGACCGTTGCAGTTCCTGGTGGGGAGCTGCTGGACCGCCACCTTCCCCGACGGCAAGCAGATCGACACGCATTGCTTCGAGAGCGTTTACCGCGGCCACTTCCTCAGGGATCGCCACGTCGTGCGAGGCGCCAAGTCGCCTTACGAAGGAGAAACGCTCTACGCCTGGGACCCCAAGCAGAAGAAGGTGGTCTACACCTACTGGGCGAGTGACGGCGGGATCAGCACCGGCTTCGTGGTCCCGGCGCCTGGCGAGATCCGGTTTCAGGAGTCCTACGCCGGAGCCGGCGGCGGGCTCGAGCTCGAGACGGTGTGGAAGCGCCAGGGCGAGAACGGATACCAGGCCCGGGTTCGCCAGAGGAAGGACGGCGAGTGGCGGGAGATGTGGACCATGGAATTCAGCCGGGATGGGCGCCGCGACCTGCCGGCTGCCCAGGAACCGCCCTCGAAGCCCTGACCGGGGGGTCCCTGGGCCCTCGAGGCAGCCCCGGCACCGCTCGGAGCCCGGCCCGCATCCAAGGACGTCGCCGACCGGCATCGTGCCGGTCCCTCGAACTCCCGGAAGGACGCCCATGCACGAGCTCCGCTGGCTGACTGATTCGACGCCGCCCGAGCCGGACGACTCCTCGGCTTCGGCGCCGGCGCTTTCCGACGAACAGCTGCTCGACGCCTACTCCGACGCCGTGACGCGCGCGGTGGAACGGGTGGGCCCGGCCGTGGTCAAGATCGAAGTCACGCACCCCTCACGGCGGAATCCCTCTGGAGAGCGGCCGGGCGGAAGCGGCTCGGGGTTCCTGTTCACCCCGGACGGGCTCGCGATCACCAACAGCCACGTGATCCATCGCGCCTCGACCATCGACGTGGTGCTGCAGGACGGACGCCGACTGCCCGCCACGCTGGTGGGTGACGATCCCGACACGGACCTCGCGATCATCCGCGTGTCCGGAGCGGATCTCGCGGTGGCCTCGCTCGGCGACTCGAGCAAGCTCAAGCAGGGTCAGCTGGTGGTGGCCATCGGCAATCCCTACGGCTTCCAGACCACGGTGACCGCGGGCGTGGTCAGCGCGCTCGGTCGGTCGCTGCGCTCACGCTCCGGCCGGCTGATGGACGGCATCATCCAGACCGACGCCGCGCTCAATCCCGGCAACTCGGGCGGACCGCTGGTCAACAGCCGCGGAGAAGTCGTCGGGGTCAACACCGCGATGATCCTTCCCGCACAGGGCCTCTGCTTCGCGATTCCTTCGAGCACGGCGCAGTGGGTGGCGAGCCTTCTGATTCGTCACGGGCGCGTGCGCCGGGCGTGGATGGGCATCGGCGGCCAGCAGGTCACGCTGCAGCGGCGCATCGCGCGGCACTTCGAGCTCAGCTCGGAGAAGGCGCTGATGGTGGTGCACGTCGAGACCGGCAGCCCGGCGCAGCGCGCGGGGCTGCGGGAAGGCGATGTGATCGTGGGCTACGACGGCGAGCCGGTGACGGGCGTGGACGACATCCACCGTCTGCTCTCGGACGGCGCCATCGGGCGCGAGGGCCAGCTCTCGGTGCTGCGGCGCTCGGAGAAGCTCACCTTCGCGATCACCCCGATCGAGTCGGCGCATCACGACTGATCAGCCGCCGCGGACAATGTCCATGACCCGCACCGGCCACGCCACGAGCGGCCACAGCACGAGGTCGTAGAAGGCCGAGATCTTCTCGGCGGTGGGCATGGAGCTGCCGGCGACCTCGAGGATGCTGGAGCCCGCGTTGACGTGGGCCATCCAGTTCTCGACCACCGCGATGGCCACGCCGGCAAGCAGATAGGCGATTGCGAGTCTTCCGATCGTACGCATTCGACGCCCTCCTGGAAGGCGAGGAACGTTATCGGCCCGCGGCCGGCGCCCCTGAAGCTAAGCTTGGGGCTGGCGGGAGTGCCAGTCGGTGGCGGACTGGTAGGCGTTGCCGATGGCGACCAGCGTGGCTTCGGAGAATGCCGGGCCCATCAGGGCGATCCCGGTCGGCAGACCGTTCTCGCCGAAGCCGTTCGGCATCGACAGCGCGGGCAATCCGCAGAGATTCCCCGCCGGAATGAGCGGAGGCCCGCCGCTCACGCCGGGATAGACGTCCTCGAAGTTCTTGTCGGCCGGGTACGATACGCTGGCGCGCGCCGGAGAGATCACGGCGTCGAACCGCTCGAACAGCTTGGCGACGGCGGCCTTCATGGGCCGCCGCAGGCGCATGGCGTGCAGATAGTCGACGGCGGGATACATGAGCGCCGAGTACCCGCCGGTGCGATCGTTGGGGCAGCGCAGCTCCTTCACCCTTCCCGATTCGATCAGCTCGCGAAACGCCGAGGCGCCTTCGGCATTGACGATGGCCGAGACCGAAGGGCCCCATGGAAAGTCGGGCCACTCGACGTCGGTCGTGACCTCGGCGTGGCGCTTCACGAGGTCGAGGGCCGCTTCGAAGTTCTGCCTCACCGCGGGCTGCGCCTTCTCGGTGACGCCCTTCGGCACCGCGAGCCGCAGCTTCGCGCGCGGCGTGGAGCGCGAGGCGTAGTCGAACTTGCGATTCACACTGCTCTCGTCGCGCGGATCGTGACCGGCGATCGCCGACAGCACGAGCGCACAGTCGTCGGCCGTGCGCGCCATGGGTCCCAGCTTGTCGAGCGTCCAGCACAGCGCCATCGCGCCGTGGCGGCTGACGCGGCCGTACGTCGGACGCAGGCCGGTGACGCCGCAATAGGCCGACGGGGTGAGGATCGAGCCCGAGGTCTCCGATCCGATCGCGAAGCTCACCAATCCCGCCGCGACCGCCGATCCTGGCCCGCTCGAAGATCCACCGCTCCAGAAGCCGGTGTTCCACGGGCAGAGACCCGGCCCGGTGAACGATGCATCGGCGTGGTTGTAGCCCATGCCTCCCGCCAGCTCGACCATGGCGAGCTTGGCGACCAGGATCGCGCCGGCCGCGCGGAGGCGCTCGACCGCCGTGGCGTCGTAGTCGAAGACCTGATCCTTGTAGGGCGCGGCGCCCCAGGTGGTGGGCACCCCCTTGGTGGCGAGCAGGTCCTTGGCGCCGTACGGAATGCCGTGGAGCGGCCCGCGGACCTTGCCGGCGGCGATCTCCTTCTGCGCCTGCCGCGCTTCCGCCAGCGCACGCTCGCGCATCATCGTGACCACGGCGTTGTACCGCGGACCGATCTTCTCGAGCCGCTCGAGCGAGAGCTCGGTGAGGTCCACCGGGGACAGCTCGCGCGTGCGAATTCGCTTGGCGAGGTCGCGGATCGGCTGGAACAGCAGGCCGGGATCGCTGCGCGTCTGGGGCATCTGGCTTCCGGCGCTCTGGCTCAGGCCTTGAAGGTGATGTCCGGCTCATCCGCGTTGGCGAGCTTGGACTCGCGCAGCCGCTGAATGGCCTTCAGGTCACCCTCGAGATCCTTGGTGATGGCCTCGAGCTCCTGAGGAGAGAGATTGGCCCCGTAGCGCTGCTTCACCACCTCGGCGAGCGCTCGTGCCTCGGCGGAGACCTCCGATCCCGGCGCCGGCGACGGTGGAGGAGATGCCGGAGACGTCACCGGACGGTTCGCAACCTTGGACTTCTGGGCCGCCGCCGCGAGGGCGGGGCCTCCATGCGCGACCGCCGCCGCTCCGGCCCAGCCCATGAGCTGGACGAAGCGACGGCGGCCGATCGTGGCGTTTGGTCCCGGCATGATCCCTCCGCGTGTAGAAGGAAGACGTTCGGGGCGAGGCGCGCACCTTACGACCCGAGGGCACCCTGGGCAATGGCGATTTCGAGCGCGAGATTCGCGGCTCCCCTGCCGATAACACGGCCGACGACGTTTGGAGGCCGATCATGCCCCCGTGGCTCATCGCGTTCATCATTCTCGACCTGCTGATCACCACCGTGGTGATCGCCCTGTTCCTGAGCGGGCGTCTCAAGCTCAACCTGAAGATCGACGGGGCCGTGTCGAACGTGAACTTCAGGGAGCTGATGGAGCTCACCAAGGACAAGCACGCCAGGATCGGCGAATACATCCGCGCCAACTGGAACGGGGCGCCCGAGGACCTGCCCGCAGTCCTGGAAACGCTGCTCGGCGAGCTCGAGCGGGATGCTCAGGCGCGCGGCATGACCGTCGATCGCACGCTGCTCAAGTCGATCCTCGCGAGCTCGGTCCGTCAGCACCACCTGGCCAAGGGCAAGGAGCTCGAGCAGGCGATGAAGCAGGTCGCTTGAGTCTCAGTCGCCCGTCGGAACGATCCCCGCGTTCTCGACCATCAGGATGACCGTGCGCTCCGGCGCGCGCGTGCGGTGCACGACACCCTTGGGCACCACGTAGCCCTGGCCCGGCGTCAGCGCGATCGTCTTGTCTCCTTCGAGGTCGATGAGCAGCTCGCCCTCGACCACCCAGAAGAACTCGTCGTCTTCGTCGTGCTTGTGCCAGTGGTACTCGCCCTTGACGATGCCCACTCGCACGACCGAGTCGTTGACCTTGCACAAGGTCTGGTTGAACCATGGATGCTCGACCGTGGCGGCCAGTGCGGGCACGTCGATCACCTCGAGCGGGCCGTGCAGGATGTCGAGGTGCGTATCGTAGGGATAGGACTCCGGAGCTTTGGCCATCATCGCCTCGCCAGGCTGCGCAGCACCGTCTGCAGGATGCCGCCGTTCCTGTAGTAGTCGACCTCGACCGGGGTATCGATGCGCGCGATCGCCGTGAAGCTGAGCTTCGAGCCGTCCGCGCGCGCCGCCTCGACCTGGAGCTTCATGCGCGGGGCGAGGCCCTTCTCGAGCCCCGAGATCGTGAACGTCTCACGCCCCGTGAGGCCGAGGCGCTCGGCGCTCTGCCCAGTCTCGTACTGGAGCGGGAGCACGCCCATGCCGACCAGATTCGAGCGGTGGATGCGCTCGTAGCTCTCGGCCAGCACCGCCTTCACGCCGAGCAGCAGGGTTCCCTTCGCCGCCCAGTCGCGCGAGCTGCCGGCCCCGTACTCCTTCCCCGCCAGGACCAGCAGCGGCGTTCCGGTTCCTCGGTAGCGCTCGCTGGCCTCGAAGATCGAGGTGGTCTCGCCGCTGCCGAAGTGGACCGTCACGTTGCCCTCGCTTCCCGGCACCAGCAGGTTCTTGAGCCGGATGTTGGCGAACGTGCCGCGCACCATCACCAGGTCGTTCCCGCGACGCGAGCCGTAGGAGTTGAAGTCGCGCTTCTGCAGACCGCGAGCTTTGAGCCACTGTCCCGCCGGACTCGCATCGGCAATGTCGCCGGCCGGTGAGATGTGATCCGTGGTCACCGAGTCGGCCACCATCACCAGCACGCTCGCGCCGCGGATGTCTTTGACCGGCGCCGGCTCGGGCGCCAGGCCCTGGAAGAAGGGCGGCTCGTGGATGTAGGTGGAGGCGTCGCTCCACTCGTAGAGCTCGCCTCCCGCGACGGGGATCGCGTTCCACTTGGGATTCCCGTCGAACACGTTGGCGTACTCCTCTCCGAATTGCTCGGGCTTGAGCGCCTTGGCGATGGTGGCCGCGATCTCCTGCTGCGTGGGCCACAGATCACGAAGGTAGACGGGCTTTCCGTCCTGGCCTGTGCCGAGCGGTTCCTGATCGAGATCGATGTCCACCGTACCGGCCAGCGCGTACGCGACGACCAGCGGCGGCGACGCGAGGTAGTTGGCGCGCGTGTGAGGATTCACGCGGCCTTCGAAGTTGCGGTTGCCGGAGAGCACCGCGGCGGCGACGAGATCGGCGCTGGTGATGCCCTCGGCGATCGGCTCGGGGAGTGGACCGGAGTTGCCGATGCAGTTGTGCACGGCCACCGTTCCGGCGATGAAGGCATGCGGTCCGGACACGGAGAGATCGAAGACTCGATGAAGGCCGGCCGGTTGACGGTCGATGACCAGCATCGTCACGGATGACACGTCCAGTGACTCGTCGTACTCCGCGATGGCCGTGAGACCGTGTCGTGGACCAGCGGCTCCACTCCCATGGGCCATGACCCGGCCGCCCCTGTGCCCGGACATCGCGGCGCTCGCACCGACCGCGACGACCACCTGATCCCGCCGCAGCTCCAGTCGATCGGCTCGAACCCAACGACCGCCCTCGCACAGGATCTCGTGGTCAGGCGTGCAGACGAGCTCTCGCCCATCCTCGAGGACGAGCGTCACGCATTCCCGCGCACCTTGGTTCAAGCGCTCCACCAGCTCCGCCACGACCAGCTCACCGTCTGGAGTCGGAGCCAGCAGCCGAACGCCTCCGTTCTCGGGAAGATCCTCGATCGGGCAAGCCGTGCCGTCCGCCAGAAGGACGGGTGTTCCCTCGGCGATGCAACTGGTACATCCGTAGCCCACGGTGTGGAACCCGGCGTACTCGAGGTCCTCCATCAGTCCTGCCTCGCGCAG
>DASTBI010000023.1 GCA_035712145.1 Candidatus Eisenbacteria bacterium
GTGAGGGAGGCCGTGATGTTTGCTCGCGAAAACAATCTCCTCGTCTCGATTCGAGGCGGCGGCCATGGTGTGACCGGGAATGCCGTGTGCAACGACGGACTCGTGATCGACCTGTCGCGGATGCGCAGCGTGCGGGCGGATCCCGTTACACAGACGGCTCGCGCGGAAGGCGGCGCGACATGGGGCGACTTCGACCGCGAAACCCAGGCGTTCGGGCTGGCATCGACTGGCGGGATTGTTCCAACGACGGGCATCGCGGGACTGACACTCGGCGGAGGAATCGGGTACCTGAACCGCAAGTACGGGCTGGCCTGTGACAACCTGATTTCAGCCGACGTCGTGACCGCAGACGGACGCGTGCTGAAGGCGAGCGTCGAAGATAATGCCGATCTCTTCTGGGCGCTTCGCGGCGGCGGCGGAAATTTCGGGGTGGTGACCTCGTTCGAATATCGCGTACACCCGGTGGGTCCCGTGCTCGGTGGCGAGCTGATCTTCCCTCTGGATCGGGCGAAGGAGACGCTGCGCTTCTACCGCGACTGGTCCCTGGCCGCGCCGGACGAGGTGAGGGCCGATGCCACACTGCTTTCGGGCCCGGAAGGTCCCGCGCTCGCCTTCATCGTGTGCTATTGCGGATCCATCGACGATGGCGAGCGCGTCCTGCGGCCCCTTCGGCAGTTCGGTTCTCCGATCGTAGACACCATTGGTCCCTCTCCGTACGCCCGCATCCAAAACCTGCTGACGGAGGTCCTCGCGCCGGGCTTCTGTCATTACTGGAAGAGCGGTTTCTTCCGCACCTTCAGTGACGACGCGATCGAGACGCTCGTCGATTTCTTCGCGGCGGATGTTCCCTCGCCGTTCGCAGCCGTGGCGATCGAACACTTGGGGGGCGCGATCGGCCGGGTCGGCGAGCGGGACACCGCCTTCAGCCATCGACGCGCACAGCACAGTTGCCTCGTTCTCAGGGCATGGCGTGACCCGGCGGCGTCGCACGACAACATCGCGTGGGGACGCTCCTGCTACGGCGCCATGGAGCCATTCCTGGAGCAGGGCGTCTATGTGAACTATCTCGGTGACGAGGGCGAGAGTCGGGTCAGGGCCGCTTATGGCGCCAACTACCAGCGGCTGGCTGCGCTCAAGCAGAAGTACGACCCTGCGAACCTGTTCCGCATGAATCAGAACATCGCGCCGGCCGTGGGCAGAGCGACCGGAATGGCAAGCTGATCTCCATCGAAGCACCAATGACTGAGCAGCAGCTTGGATCAGTCGTCATCGGTGGAAGCCAAGCAGGCTTGGCTGTCGGCTACCACCTCAGGCAAAGGGGGCTGCCGTTCGTCATCCTCGACGAGAACGACCGCGTCGGTGCTGCCTGGCGGAATCGGTGGGATTCGTTGCGTCTGTTTACACCGGGCCGTTACAACGGGTTGCCGGGAATGCCGTTTCCGGGTTCGCCCGGGGCCTATCCGACAAAGGACGAGACCGCCGACTATCTCGAGGCGTATGCCCGTGCATTCGAGCTTCCTGTCCGAACCGGTGTCAAGGTCGACCGGCTGGCGAAGACGGGGGATCGATTCGAAGTGACATGTGGTCAGCAGGCGCTCTCCGCCGAGAACGTGGTCGTGGCGACCGGCGCCTTCAACAACCCGAGAGTTCCGTCGTTCGCGCGCGAGCTGGATCAGAGCATCGTCCAACTCCACTCGAAGGAGTACCGCAACCCATCCCAAATTCAGAAAGGCGCAGTGCTGGTCGTGGGCGCCGGGAACTCCGGGGCGGAGATCGCCATGGAACTCGCTCCCCATCATCAGACATGGTTATCCGGCCCGGACACGGGGCAGGAGCCTGCCCGGGCCGGAACTCGTCTCGATCACCTGCTCACGCCCATGATGTGGTTCGTGGCAACCCGGTTGACGGTCAAGACGGCGCTTGGAAGGAAGCTCCGCGACCACTTTCTCGATCCCCCTCGTGGAATTCCCCTCGGGAGGGTGCGACGAAAGGACTTTGCCCCGGCAGGCATCGAACGAGTGCCGCGTATGACCGGGGTGAAGAATGGAAATCCCATCCTCGAGAATGGAAGGGTCCTCGAGGTGTCGAACGTCATTTGGTGCACCGGCTACGCACCCAATTACAACTGGATCGATCTCTCGCTGCCCAGCCACAATGGCCTTCCCATTCATGATCGAGGCATCGTCGACGCCTGTCCGGGTCTTTACTTCATTGGGCTCCTCTTTCTCTACTCGCTGAGTTCGGCGCTGGTGGGAGGTGTGGGGCGCGATGCCGAGCACATCGTCGACCACATCGTTTCCACGCGACTGTCAAAAAAAGACGACGCTGCGGCCAGAGCGACAACCGCTGGGAGGCAGTATGCGTAACGGGCTCGTGTCCGTACTAGTCATGCTTGCGGGCCTCTGGTACGCCGCGCTTTCCGCTCAACAGCGCGCTCCGGTGATCGACATGCACATGCATGCGCACCATATCCCGCTCAATCTTCCCGCTGGAGCCCCACCTCCATGCCTCCCACGCCCGTGTCAGCCCGAAGGGGCTGCGACGGCGACGCCGGAGGAGTCATTGCGGAAGACCCTCGACGCGATGAACCGCCACAACATCGTCCTGGGATTCCTGAGCGGCGCCGACCTGGGCATCGTCCAGAACTGGGTCGCGGCGGCCCCCGGCCGGTTCATCGCTTCGCCCTTCATTGAGAAGCCCGGTGAGCTCACGCCGCAGATGCTCAGGCAGGAGTACACGGCGAGACGCCTGGCCGGCATGGGTGAGATCGGATCGCAGCTCATGGGCGTGGCGCCAAACGATCCGGCGCTGGCCCCGTACTTTGCACTGGCGGAGGAGTTCGATGTCCCTGTCCTCATTCACACCGAAGGGATTGGTCCACCGGTACCGGGGTTCCGCTCGGCCGCGGGCAGTCCGCTCCTCCTCGAGGAGGTGCTGGTTCGACATAGGAACCTCAGAGTGTTCGTCGAGAACAGCGGGTATCCGTTCCTCGACGAGATGATCGCGATGATGTATCAATATCCTCAACTCTACGGCGATCTGTCGACGATCACTTGGATCATCCCGCGCTCTGCGTTTCACCGGTACGTCGAGGCCCTCGTTCGCGCCGGCCTCGGGAACCGCTTGATGTTTGGCTCCGACCAGATGCGATGGCCCGAGAAGATTGACGAGGCGATCGAAGCGATCGAGGAGGCGAATTACCTGACCGCCGAGGAGAAGCGAGACATCTTCTACAACAACGCGGCCCGGTTTCTGCGCCTTGAAGGGGGACGTAAGTAGCGGAAGATGGTGCCTTGCCGCGCGGAGGCGTCGCGATGATCATCAACGGCTCGCGCTTGCCACCCACCTGGAACAGGATTAATTCGGTCGATTGCGTCGCGCTCCGGTTTCACGCTTTTCCAGCATCATTGAATTCAGGGCTTTGAGCACGCCTCGGATGCGGCCGCAGGCCGAGGGTCACGGATCGAAGCCGCGCAAGCATTTGCGCGATGTCAGCGGGAGATTGGATGGCGCCGGAAGAACGTGGCAAGCGTCGAGGCGACCGCAGCGGGATCCTGGACCAACATCCCGTGGTTCACACCTGCAATGACGACACCCTCGACATTGGGCAGCGACGACAGAAGCCGCCGATGGGTCTCGCCAAAGCGAGGCCAGAGCGTGTCGCTTTCCCCGCCGAGCACAGCCAGGACCGGCTGCGTGATTCGCTGCGCCTCATCCTCGTTGAACGTCCACGCTCCCAAACCGGGGATCTCCTGCTCGAACCATGTCGGGGCGTCCACGACGGCTTGGGCGAAGGAACCTGGCAGCACCCGATCAAGTCGGGGGCGGTAGTCCGCTCCAAACCGCATTTTCAGGAAGTCGTCGATCACGACTTCGGCGCCCTCTCGTCGAGAGCGTTCCTGACCCTTCGATAGTGCATCCAGATACGCTTGACCGCCGAAGACCGCCGGTTCGAGTAGCGCCAACGACTCGATCAACTCCGGTGAGTCGAGCGCCAGCTGGAGTGCGACGGCACCGCCGTATGAGTGCCCGACCATGTGAGTACGCTCGATGCCGAGGTGCCGCAGTAAGGCGCGGCAATCCGCGGCATGTTGCGCAACCGTGAGTGCGCCGGCAGCGTGCGTGCTGCCCGTGTAGCCGCGGCGATGATAAACGACCAGCTCATGCCCACTCGCGAGTGCAGACTCGGTGACAAGCGGCCGAAACACGTCTGCAATGAGCGCTCCGTGTATGAACACGATCGGATCACCCGAGCCGGCGCGTTCGTAGGCGAGCGTGAGGCCATCGAGGACCGCCCGGCTCATAGACCACTCCGTCGAGGCGCGTATTCTTGGTGCCGCATGAGACGCCGTCGTGGACTCACTCGCTTGCTGGGCTGAACAGGCCAGCAGTCCCAAACAGAAGAACGACGTTATTGATTTCGCCATTTACATGGGGCTTGGCCACGGTTCCCACCGCGTGTCAATGTCACGCCTGAAGAGTTGACGCATCTCCGAGCCCCACTGGTCGGTTGCATTCGAGGCGAAGGCTAAAAATCTACACGCAGGTCCGAGCACCACCGAAAGGTACAGCGTGCCGCCCGTCTGACGTCGTGGAGCACAACCACTCACGGAGGTAGCCGGCGGCCGGGAGCGGCAGCGCCTGTCAAGAGGGCGCACCTCCGATGCCGCAGAACTGCGTGATAATCGACGCGATCAAGCTCGGGTCGGTGATGCAGGCCAGGTGTCCATGGCCCCCGAGCACCTGCGTGCGTGCCCCAGGAATCGCCGCGGCGGCTCGCAGCGTGGATCGCATCAGCGCAGGCGACGTCTCGGCGCCGACCAGGACGAGCGTCGGCGCGTCGACGCGGTCGAGGGCGCCCGGCCGGTAGACCCAAGTATGCTCGGTTCGAGCCTCTCGAAGCACCGTCGCTGCGGCGTTCAGATACGCAGGCCACTGCGGCGCCGCACGTCTGGTCTCAACGTCCTCCTCGCTCATCTCGAGGATGTCGATCAGCACGGCGCGGATCACTTTCTCGGCATCGCCCCCCGCGAGCGCTTCCTCGTGAGTTTCAAGCCACCCCGGCGGATAGGCAATCCCCAATCCGGGTTCGTACAGGATCACGCGCGACACGTTATTGGTGAGCGCCGCAGCACCCATGGCGCAGCCCGCGCCGTACGAGTGGCCCCAGAGGGCGACGGATCCGGCGCGGGCCGCGATGGCGTCCACCACGGCCGCGACATCTTCGAACTCCTGCTCGATGGTGTATCCGTCGCCGTCGCCGCTGGCTCCGAACCCTCGACGGTCGATCGCGTATGTGGTCATGGCTGGTTGCAGGTGCGCAACCAGCGGCTCGAAGATCGTGTAATCACGCAACGACCCGTGCACGAGCACGATCGGCGGACCCTTGCCTTGGACCCAGACCCTGATCGTCGTTCCATCGGTCGACTGGACACCGAATGAGCCGGCGAGGCCTGCGGCCTCATGGGAATCCATGGCACTCCGCGGCGCTGTGCCGAAGGGGCACGCAAGACGGCAGAATACACCTGTTCAGCACTTGTTCTGAAGCCCATTGCGCCACAAAGCAACGTCGCTAAGATCCAACATAGGTGACGGCACGAGCGTGCATTCTTCGAAACCTTCTGGACCGACTCACAGTCATGGCGATGATGATGCGCTCATCAGGGGGCTGCAGAAGGGGGACGAGCGCGCCTTCAGTGAGGTCGTCGAAAACTGGAGCGGCATGATGCTTCGCCTGGCGCTCTCGCACGTCGAGAGTCGTGCGGTTGCGGAGGAGGTCGTGCAGGACGCGTGGCTGACAGTGTTGCGCTCGCTGGATCGGTTCGAACGCCGCTCCTCTCTTCGCACCTGGGTGCTCGGCATCGTCGTGAACTGTGCGCGGTCACGCGCCCGTACAGAGCGGCGCATCGTCACTACCTCATCTGAGTCGGGCCCCGTCGTCGATCCGGTCCGGTTTCTGCCCGCCAACCATCCCCGATGGCCTCACCATTGGGCCGCCGAGCCTACAGAGTGGCGCACGCCGGAAGCGGAGCTGCTCGTTCGAGAGACGCGCAGCGTGATCCTCGATGCGATCGATGCGCTCCCGTCAACGCAGCGTGAAGTCGTTCTCCTGCGCGATGTCGAAGGACTCCAATCCACCGAGGTCTGTAACATTCTCCGAATCACGGACACTCATCAACGAGTGCTGCTGCACCGGGCACGCTCGCGGGTCCGCAATGCGCTCGAGCGGTACTTTGCCGCGACGGAGGCGACGTGATCGTGACGGACCTGCCGGAATTGCCGTGCCGGGAGCTGGTGGAGCTCGTGACCGACTATCTCGAGGACCGGCTCTCGCCTATCGACCGGGCTCGGTTCGAGGCGCACCTCACGGAGTGCGAGGCCTGCCGGACCTACCTGGAACAGTTTCGCGAGACGATCCGCGTACTCGGGCGCCTGCCCGAAGAGTCGCTTTCGCCCGAAGCTCGCGAGGCGCTGCTCACGGCCTTCCGCGGCTGGTCTCGCCTCTAACCCTCCTGCTGTAACGTCCGGCCCGTCTGCGGCACTCATGGCAGAAACGTCGAACCTTACGAGGAGGTATTCCCATGCCCGTTCTTCAGCTGGACGAGTTCAAGACCAGGCAGCGCGCCACGTGGGAGGGCGGCGATTACAGCGCGTGCTCGCCCTACATCGCCGACGTCGGCGAGCTCGTAGTGACGCGCGCCGGCATCACGCCGGGGATGCGGGTACTCGATGTCGCATGCGGCACCGGAAACGCTGCCTGGCCCGCGGCCCGGGCCGGCGCTCACGTGACTGGGCTCGACCTTGCGGCCAAACTGCTCGAGGTGGGCCGGGCCAGAGCCAGGGCGGAAGGGCTCGAGATCGAGTGGCGAGAGGGCGACGCCGAGCATCTGCCTTTCGAGGACGGGAGCTTCGACCGGGTGCTCTCGACGTTCGGCCACATGTTCGCTCCGCGTCACCAGCGAACGGCCCAGGAGATGGCGCGAGTGTGCCGCCGCGGAGGCGCCATTGTCACCGCGACGTGGACACCCGAGGGCGTGTTCGGCGACCTCTCGAAAGCGGCGGCACCCTATATGCCGCCGCCGCCCGACTACGCCTCGCCGCCGGCGCTGTGGGGCCGCGAGGATCACGTGCGCGAACTCTTTGGTGACGTCGCGACCAAGTTCGAATTCGAGCGCCATGTGAACCGGATCGAGTGGGAGTCGCTCGAATCGTTTGCCGACTTCTTCATGGCGCATTTTCCGCCGATGGTGACGGCGAAGGCGATGCTGGGGGAACGCTTCAGCGAAATGCGAGCAGGCGTTGTCGACGTCTGGAAGCGCGCGAACGAGGTGACCGATGGCAGCTTGCGGCTGCCGCAGGAGTACCTGCTCTCGATTGTCCGGCTCTGACGAAGCGGAACGGACGCTCTGCGTTCGCGTCCGTGGCTGATCCGCGTTCGATTTCTTCAACACTGAGGTAAGGGATGGACATGAGCACCGTCCTGGATACGACACGGACCCAAGCCTTTGCGGAGCACGCGCTCGACATCGTCAATGGCGGCTTCCTGTCGCTGATGCTCAGCGTGGGCCATCGCACCGGCTTGCTCGATACGCTCGCCACATTGGAACCGGCGACGTCGGATCGGATCGCCGCGGCGGCCGGTCTGAACGAACGGTACGTGCGCGAGTGGCTCGGCGCGTTGGTCACAGGCCGAATCATCGAATACGACCCGGCGGCGCGCACGTACTGGCTGCCTAGGGAGCATGCCGCGTCGCTGACCCGCGCCGCTGGGCCTGACAACCTCGCGGAGCTGGCGCAGATCGTGGCAATGCTTGGCCAGGTCGAGAGCGCTATCGTCGAGGTGTTCCGAAAAGGCGGTGGCGTCGATTACCGCGCGTTTGAGCGTTTCCATGCGCTCATGGCCGAGAGCAGCCACACCACACTCGAAGCCACGTTGCTGACCTGCACACTTCCGCTCGTGCCTGGCCTCGTCGATCGACTCGAGGCCGGTACTGACGTCCTCGATATCGGCTGCGGCGAGGGCGTGGCCATCCGCATGATGGCACAACGATTTCCACGCAGCCGGTTCGTGGGTGTGGACATTGCGACCGGGGCCATCGCGACAGCCCGGGCTGAAGCCGAGGCCGCCCGTCTGACCAACGCCCGGTTTGTGGCCCAGGATGCGGCGACCTTCTCGGCGCCCGCGGCGTTCGATTTCATCACCGCGTTTGACGCCATTCACGATCAGGCCGCGCCACGACGCGTCCTCCGTGCGATTCGCGAGGCGCTGCGCACCGGTGGCGTTTTTCTGATGGTGGATATCGCCGCGTCGAGTCACCTTGAAGGCAATCTGGACAATCCGTTGGCGCCATTCCTCTTCACGGTGTCCACGATGCACTGCATGACGGTCTCGCTGGCGCAGGGCGGCGAGGGACTGGGCGCCTGTTGGGGCGAGGAGAAGGCGCGCGAGCTCGTGGCGGAGGCCGGATTCGCGTCCGTCGATGTCTCAAGAGTGGAGGGAGATCCGCTGAACGCTTATTACGTCTGCCGGCCGTAACTGAGGGAGCCGGCACTGCTTCGGAGGGTTCGCTTATGACAATGTCGTCGCAGTCAACCGTCGCTTCCGTAGACCCTTCGTCTGCCACCCGTGTCGAGGTAGACGAGGGCATCGTCGCCGCCGCGCGCGACGTCGGATCCGTCATCTCGAAGCACGTCGAGACGACGGAGCGCGACCGCCGGCTGGCGCCGCCGGTGGTCGATGCGCTTCGAGCCGCGGGACTCTTCCGTCTGTTCACGCCTCGGGCTCTCGGCGGTCTCGAGGTGGATCCGGTGACGTTCGCGCGCGTCGTCGAGGAGGTGTCCACGTTCGACAGTGCCGCGGGCTGGGCGTTTCAGGTCAACACCGGCGCATGGTGGACATCGCGCATGTCGCCCGAAGGCGTCGCCGAACTGTACGAGGACGGCCCCGATTTAATGATGGCCGCGTCGTTCGCCCCTCCCCACCGGGCTGAAGAAGTGCCCGGCGGTTACCGAATCACGGGGCGTGGTCCGCTGGCGAGCACCATCCATGATTCCCGTTGGGCGTTGATGAGTGCGATCGTGTTCGATGGCGACGAGCCGCGCATGACGCCAGCCGGGCCGGACTTCATCTCCGTCGTCATGCGCACGACCGACGTCGAGATCATCGACACCTGGAGCTCCCTCGGGATGCGCGGCACCGATAGCAACGATATCGAGGCAAACGGCGTGTTCGTACCAGAGTCGCGGGCCTTCCGTGTCGAGCCCGATTCCATCGCGTCTTCGCCGTTCGACGGGCCGCTGTACCGGATGCCTGCGCTCGCCGCGACCTACCCGATTATCGCCCCCGTCGCGCTGGCGATCGCCAGCGGCGCCATCCGCGAGCTGCGCGACATTGTGACCACCAAGGTCCCACTCGGTTCGATGAAGAGGGCGCGTGATCGGGGTGCGGTTCAATCCGCCGTCGCCGAAGCAGAAGCGATGGCTCGATCGGCGCGCCTCTTTTTCTACGACGCGCTGACCAGGGCGTGGGAGCGCGCAGTCGCGCAGCAGCCGTTCACGCTCGAGGACAAGGCAGACCTCATGCTGGCCAGCACGTGGGCCGTGCGCACCGCAGCCCGGGCGACCGATCTCATGCACCGTATGGGCGGTACGAGCGGCATCTATACGCGGAGCCGGCTCGAGCGTCACTTCCGCGACGCGCAGACCGTCCGTCACCACGGCTTCGTGTCTGATAGTCGATTGGAGACGGTGGGACAGGTCTATCTCGGGGTCGCGCCGGAGTTTCCCTTCGTGGCGTTTTGACGCTCGCGCCTACGGTGGACACGCTTGCTCCCTGACGGCAGTGGAAAGACTTGAAGAGTCTGGTGTCAGGGACGAATTCGCAACCTGCTCGTGACGCCGCGAGGTGCGCGAATCGCCGATCGTGCCTGCTAGTGCGGGCGTACTAGCGTCACTGGATCACCGATGGCGATCGTGCCCGGACGGGCGACGTCCGAGTTGAGGGCCAGGCGGCCACGGAAGCGTCGGCCGATGTCGCGCAGGACTTCGGCGTCGCGTTCGAGGGTGTCGGGGTCGACTGTCGTCATCGGGCATCGAGCCCGGAGCGAATCGAGACGCACAATCAGGCTGCCGATGTGCAGCTCCGCGCCCGGCCAGTCGCACTCGGCGAGGCCATCCACGCCACCGATCAGGATGTTCGGCCGCAGGCGGCGAATGTCGCGTCCGAATGCGGCGACCGCGCCATCGGTCGCCACCAGCAGGGGCAGGACATCGAATCGATCCTGCACGTCAGAGGCCGCCAGCCACGCATCGTCGCCGGCGGCTCGCTTGACGAGTGCGAGCGCTTCGCGGCTCTTCCACAGGTAACCGTTGATGAGCACATGCCGTTGCGCGCTCAACGTGCCACGCAAGCCCAGCAAGCGATAGTGCCGCCGCGACGTCCGGATCCCTTCGGGGCCGACGACCCAGATCGCGCGATCGCCGAAAATGCCGGTGAAGCCAACCGCCGCCGTCGAAAGACGCTCCCCCGCTAGGGTCTTGACAGGATAGCGCCACAGGCCGGCCACGTACAGTCCCATGGCCGTCTGATGCCGGACGACCCACCGTCGTGACCAGGAGCTGTCACACCCGGCCAGATCCGGCATCTCAAGGGCAGACTCGCACCGACCAAGGAAAGGGTAACGGGATGTCAGCACACGATCGCCCCAGGACCACTGTTCACATCGCCTGCAATGAGGTCGTCCCCGGATGTGGCTTTACGGCCAGCGCCGACACCGAGGAGGAGTTAACCGACAAGGTGGCGGCCCATGCCGCGCAGGATCATGGGGTGCCCGAGGTGACGCCGGAGCTGGCCGCGAAGATCAAAGCCGCGATTAGGCGCCAGTAAGATCGAGACTATGACCGTCCGCGCGGCGGAATCGAGCGACGAGGCCCTCGCGGCGCTGGCCGCGACTGGCGATGAGGCCGCCTTCGAGACGCTCGTCCTGCGCTATCAGCATCGCGTGTTTCGTCTTGCGTGCCGCCTGGCGAGCGAAACCGATGCGCCGGACATCATGCAGGACGCCTTCGTGCAGGTTTATCGCCACATTTCGGCATTCCGCGGTGGCGCGCGGTTCAGCACATGGCTCTACCGGATCGTGACCAATGCCGGACTGATGCATCGCCGCGCTCGTGCGCGCCGGCCCGCCGAATCGCTCGATGAACTCTTACCGCGCTTCGATGCCGACGGAAGACTCGAGGACACGCCTGATGCCCTGCGGGCTGCCTCCCGCGTCGACGAGTTGCTGGACCGGCAGGTGTTGGCGAAGAAGGCACAGGCCGCCATCGAGGGGCTGCCCGATCTGTATCGGGAGGCGTTCGTGCTGCGCGACCTCGAGGAACTGTCCACGGCCGACGTGGCGCAGGTGTTGGGCGTGGAACCGGCGACGGTACGGCAGCGCGTCCATCGAGCCAGGCTGATGGTGCGTGAATATCTGGGCGCGCTCGCCGGAGACAGGCCATGAAAGACATCGTCTGCATGTCGGGCGTCGAGTTGTTGATGGAGTACCTGGAAGGCGCCCTGGCACCGGATGTCCGCGCGGCGATCGAGGCGCATGTCGCCGGCTGTCAACGCTGCGACGCATTCATCGCCTCGTACCTCGAGACGCCGCGCATTGTGCGCGATGCGACTCGGATGGAGATGCCTGCCGACCTGGAGGCATCGCTGCTGGCGGCGCTGCGCCGCGCGATGCACCGTCACGATGGATAGCGTCACGGACGAGTACACGGTCATTGGAGAAAGGCGATGCACGTTCCTGTCAGCGTTTCAACCGTCACGGCGATTTCGGCGCTGCTCGCTGTCTCTCTTGCGACGCTGATCGACGCCTCGAGTGGCCAGAAGTCCATCTTCTCCGAAGCGCAGGCCTACGAGCACTTCATGGGACGCTGGAGCCGCAGGCTGGCTCCTCTCTTCGTCCGTTTTGCCGGCGTGCGCGACGCCGACACCGTACTCGACGTCGGGTCGGGCACCGGCGCGCTCACAGCGGCCGTCGCGAAAGTGGCGCCGTCGAGCCGCATCGTCGGTATCGATCCGTCGGCGTCGTACGTCGCGCTTGCGCAGTCGCAGCACGGCAGCAGGCGTGTCCTCTTCGAGGTCGGCGACGCGCAGCACATGCGCTTCGACGACGCGATGTTCGACCGCACGTTATCGCTCCTGGTCGTCAACTTCATCCCGGACGTACGCAAGGCCCTGGGCGAAATGACGCGGGTCACGAAACCGAAGGGCACTGTCGCAGCCGCGGTCTGGGACTACGGTGACGGCATGGAGATGCTGCGCGCGTTCTGGGACGAGGCGGTAGCGCTCACACCGGCGCATGCCACGAAGGACGAGCGCAACCTGCCGCTCTGCCGCCGCGACGATCTCGCGGCGCTGTGGCGCGGGCAGGGCCTGCATGACGTCGTCGAAGAGGCGCTGACCATCGAGACGCGTTTCGCGTCGTTCGACGATTTCTGGAAGCCGTTTCTGGAACAGCAGGGGCCTGCCGGCGCCTACGCGGCGTCGCTGTCAGGTGAGGACCGGGAAGCGTTGCGGCTGCGCCTGCGCGGGAGGCTGCTCGGCGGTGGCCCCGATAGGGCTATCGTCATGCACGCGCGCGCTTGGGCCGTCCGCGGCACCATTCCCTGATCTTTCACAAGGCTCGAGCGGCTCACTTCCGAAGGGAGTGCACGCAGGGCGCGCAGGCGGGCCTGAGTACCCGCCTGATGCATCGCTACATGGTCGCAGTCGGCCGGTTGACAACCCGCGACTGGGAGGTGCGGCTGCGCCTGCTCAGCGCCTTCCACATGATCGCCGGACCCGAATCGCTCTTTGCGCCGTCGATGCTGTGGCGCGTCGTGGCGGCCAGCGGCCGACGCTTGAGCCGTTCACGGGCCGACTGTAGCGTCTATGACCGATCCTTTCACACCTGGGCGGTCGATGACCTTCGGCGACACCGGCTATGAGTTCCATGCGGCAAGACGTGGCTGGTTGACGTGGCGTGATACTTCATTATTCGTCGCTCACAGGCTCAACGGTCAGCACCTCAACGCCGCGCGGGCGGTCTTCGACGCCGCGCCCGCCGAGTTCAGGATGGTGGCGATCCAGTAGCCACAGTTCTGGGATGAGCGCGGCCTCAATCACCCCGCGATGGAATACACGGACGACACCGCTCTCGGAGATGACGATGGCGATGGAGCCCACTTTCTGCGAAATCGACGCCGCCGCCAAATGGCGGCTTCCGAGTCCGAGCGGGAGATCAATGTGCTCGCCGGATGCGTCGAGATAACGACACGCGGCCACAAACGTTCCGGCTTCCGAGATCACGAAGGCGCCATCGAGCTGGGCCAGCTCTTTGATCGTGCCGCGCAGATTCGGATCGGTGATGTGCGTGCGCGCAGGTGCGTGAGCCGCCAAAGGATCGAGTATGAGCGGTCGAGACGCCGCAAGTACTGCTTCAGCGTTACCGAGGGTGAAGAGCGTGCCGATGCGGCGGCCTTCACGACCTTCGCGAGCAATCTCGAGTGCCAGCTCCACCGTCGGCTCGAGAACAGCCAGCTCGCACCACGGGATCTGGCTACACAACTTCTGCAGAACCGCGATGCTCATCGCGCACCTGCTTCCTGCTAGCATTTGGTTCCAGCACACCGCTGTTCTTGCCTAGTGTTCAGCGTGGACGATGACGAACAACAGAGGGTCAGACAGCGGGACGCCGCGGAAGAAATGCCTTCGCACGAGTTCGCCCGAACAGCCGCCGCAGCGCCTGAGCTCAAGGGATCCGCAGGCACGTCCACACGACGATTCTAGCGCTCTGTAAGCGTTACCACTGAGGCCATCGATTCAGCCCGATCGTGATTTCAGGGGTGATTGCGGCAAAGAGAGTCTGAGCGCGCGTCGCCTTCAGTGGCTGGACATGCAGGGCTTGACAACGCGGTGAAGACGGTCGTATGGGTATTAGTACCACGTGAGACGGAAACGTGAGGTTCAAATGGAGGAACCACCGGACTCGTAGGGCGCATCTTCGAGGGACCGCATGTTAGCCCCATCGTAGGTGCGCGTACGAACAATCAAACGCATAGTTCGTTATCGAATCCTGACTCGCGCCAGGATGCGTGTAACCCACGCTGTGAAACGCCCGCTCTCGAGACGACCGCTCGAGGCGGGCGTTTCCCTTTTCGCCGAACCCTGAGTCTCGACGGCACCAGAGCTTTTTCCAACGGTTCAGAGACGCCTCTAGCGAAGGCCGTCAGGCTCACTCGCAATTCGCTTGAGGAAGTCAGCCGCCACGCGGACCTTGGGGTCGCGCCGACCGCAGAGATCCGCCGCAGCTCGCGCGGTGAACTCGTCGCTGGTCGCGAGGAACAACTTGGTCCGGAAACACTGGAGCAACGTGCGCCAACTCTCGTCACCGGGCAGCGCGGAACGCAGCGCACTGACGCTCTGGGTCGCGACGATGGGAATCAGCCGTGCCTGCCGCGACAACGCGAAGGTGCGCTCGTCGCCCGTCGGGTCGGTTTCGCCGACGTTCGCGCGCTGACGACTGCGGAACTGCAGCAGGGCCTGGACCGTGACAGCGGGTTGCACGTGCTGAACGTGCAGACGGACAAGTTCTTCGCCGGCGAGTTGATCCCCGGCTCGCGGCGAGTGCCGCTCGATGCGATCGGGCCTGGCACTCCTGAACTGGCGAAGGATGCGGAGATCGTGACCTACTGCGGGGGGCCAGCGTGCTCGCAGAGCATCGAGGCGGCGACGAAACTGACCGAACTGGGCTACACGAACGTCCGCGCCTACCGTGAGGGGCTGGAGGGCTGGAAAGCGGCCGGCAACGAAGTCGTTGCACCGAGTCCGGCGCCAGCCGCATGACGGACGATCGAAGGCGGCGGTTCGGCATCCGCGCGGGCCGCCGCCGCGCTTAGCTTCACCCGTTCCGAGCCGTTGGAGTAATTCTCCCCAGGCCGCGTAGTTCGACCGGCCCTACTATCGCCCGATCGACGACCCCACAGTGACAGTTCGGCATGAATACCCTACGCGGGCCGCTCCGTAAGAACCTCGCCACGCCTTGCAGGCAGCGGTGCTTTCGCACCACCGAGGCGTTCGCCGTTCAGCAGGGCGTCCAGGCTGGCATAGGCGTAAATAGTCGGGGCGTGATTATGCATCAGGCCGCCGGTGTCGGCCGTCGGGCCGTAATTGCTATGCAGATCGCGGCCGAGCATCCGCAGCATCGCCATCTGCTGGCCACGGTGATGCGAGCTGTGCGTGAGCCGGCGCGTCATGACCCAAGCCCTCGAGCGAGGCACATCGAAAAACTGGACGACCCCTTCCCACCACGGCTCGTCGGTCAGCCGCAACCGATCAAGCCGTTTGCGGCTGGCATCAGCGTAGCGCGTCATGAACTCGAATCGGGTCTCCCGCTCTGGAAGCGGCGGTGCTCCGATGTCGATGCCGAGCATGTTCCGAAACCACGTATCCTCGCTCACGCACTGATGCACCATGTGCTCGTGGACGCTGCGTCCACGCGGATCGTCTAGCTTTGGCCGGACGGGAAGGTCCTCATCTCTGAACTCGCTCCAGACGCTCAGGACCTTCACGACTTCGGTCTCGTAACTGTCGATCAGAAAGTCGTATGTCATGGTTTGTACGTGCCTGAGGCGGCACCAAGGAAGTGCCGCCTCGACATCGTATCGCGGGAAGGTCAGAGCGACTTGAGGTACTCGACGAGGTCTGTTTTCTGCGCGGCTGTCAGGTTCAGCCCAAAGAGCCTGTCGTAGTGCTCGACGACGGAGAGCAGATCGGGTGCGCTCCCGTCGTGGAAGTACGGAGCGTGTTGCAGCAGCCCCCGCAACGGCGTCGTTCGGTACTGTCCCGTCGCCGACCTTAACGCATACGCTGGGTCCATCCCGGTCTCGGCGGGTTGGTGCAGGAACGGCACGCTCGGGTCTGGCCCGGTCAATACGTCTGTGAACGTTCGCCCTTGGTGGCAGGTGGCGCATCCCGCTTCGTTGCGGAACAACGCCCGGCCGCGATTCGCCGCCTGCCGGTCGAAGCTTCCCTCCCGCGCTGCGGGCGGGCGTAGACTCAGTTGATAGTCCAAGAGCGCGGCCAGCTTCGGCGTGACGAGATCCGGCGTCTGGTTGATGAACAGCCCAATGCGGGGATCGTTAAAGGTGCCCTGTCCGCCCATCTGGCCAACGCCAACGTAGCTGTTCCAGTACGAGATGGGACCATCGGCGGTGAAGGTCTCGAACCCTACACCCCTCAGCCCATAGATCGGCGGGATCACAATCGGTAGCGACGGGCTGTTCAGCGGAATAATGTTCGTGCCGTCGAAGGCGTGGTGCCGTGGATCGTACTTGCCGGGCCCCCATGCGTTGAACTCCGCTTTCGTGGCGTCGTCAAGGACGGGTGACAGGGCCACGATCGCCCCGACATTCAGGTCCGTGTTCGCCCACCCGTCCATTCGTCGGCCGATGCCCTTCGTGAAGGAGTCGTCCACCGACGAGTGGCAGAGCGCGCATGTAATGCCCACGCTGGTGAGCCGTCCGAGGTCATCGACTTTCCCTTGAACACCGACGACGGCGTTGAGTCGCAGCAGTTCAACAGTCACGGCGGGGTTCGTCAGATCGACCTGGCCAGCCTGTAGCGGTTCGATCACGGCTGGCGGCAACGCGTCGACGTCCACTTTGAGACCCACCGCCAACGCGGTCGCAGGAGGAACGTTCGCGACGACCTCGTGCATTCGCAGAACGTCGGTCCACAACTGCTCGTCGCCGAACGTGTCGTAGCGGAAGATCTGACGACCTGCGTCGATGCCGCGTTGTTCCTGTGGCCCGGCGAGCGCCGGCGTGTGTGCGGAGACAAGCGCGATCGGAGCTGAGGCTTCCTGTTCGAGAGCCGCAGCCGGCGGGCCGAGT
>DASTBI010000024.1 GCA_035712145.1 Candidatus Eisenbacteria bacterium
ATGGGCAGGCGCTCGCCGCCGTAGGCCGCGTTCACGGTGACCAGCTCCTCGCGCCACGCGGGGTTCTGCTCGATCCCGGATTCGACACGGGCATCGAGCGGCGTGGGGTCGTAGTCGTAGAGCCGTCGATAGGCCTGGAACAGCTCGTCCCCGACCGGCACGAGGCTCGCGGGGTCGCGCTCGAAAGCATGGAGGGGTTGGGTTAGCCGGGCGGCCAGCGGCTCCCGCTGCAGCATGCAACGGAACCCGAAAGTCGCCTCACGCTCCAAAGGCGAGCGCGCATCCTGATCGTGAAAGGCGTAGGGCAGCTCGTTCCATGCGCCACCAAGGATGTAGCGGCGGCTGTCCGCCGCGTTCCAGCACCACTCCTTCACGTTCCCCGCCATGTCGTAGGTGCCGAACGGCCCCAGCCCAGCCATGCTTCCCGCCGGCACGGGATTCTTCGCGTTGAAATTGCTCTGCGTGATGATCTCTGAAAAGACGTCCTGCGAGCCCGACGCCCGGTACCAGTGGTACACGGTCGGGAGCTGCCGGCCCGCGAAGGCCGCATAGGCGGCGGCCTCGTGCCAGCTCACACCGGTCACCGGATGATCGTCATGGCCCGTCGGGTAGGCGCCGAACTCCCACGTCCCAGGCCCCGGGCGGCCGGTGGCGTCGCGGAACGTGGAGACGGCTTCCTCCCACGACAGCGTGCGGCCATCGCGGACGAATGGTTCCTTCCAGAACTCGCGGCGACGGTAGCCGCCGGCGTCCACGAAGGCCTTGTACTGGCGGTTCGTGACTTCATGGCGGTCGAGCCAGAAGGCCGGCAGCTCGACCGACTCGCTGGTGCTCTCGACCTCGACCGGTCCGCTCGGAACGAGCACCATGCCTGCGGGCGCCGTTCCGGATTGCACGAGCGCGGCCTCCAACACGCCGCGACCTCCCCGACCGATCACCAGCGTGTCGTAGCCAGGTCGCACGAACCGCCACCGCAAGAGACCGAACGGGACGAACGCCTGCTGGAGGGGTGTGCGTCCGATCGGTAGCCACCCATCGCCACCGATGTAACTGTGAATCGCAACCTCCGCACCGGATGGCTGGCTCTCGAGGTCCAGACGCACGACAAGATGACGCCACGCGTCCCGCAGCTGGTCGTCCTGAGGTGCGATCGCCATGGCCCGGCGCGCGATCACCATGGCTCCCACCACGTCACCCTTCGCGGTCCGCTGTTTCAGCTCGGCGATCGCGGTGCCTCGTGCCCACCGCACGCGAGACTCGCGCACGAGAAGCCACACCGTGACTGTGATCGCGATAGCCGCCAGCACGAGGCCGGTGAACAAGGCCGCGCGGGTGAACCGAGGTGTCGCGCCTCGCCTGCGCCCATGCGCCAGCGCCCGCAGGTCTTCGGCGAGCGCGACCGCCGAGAGATAGCGGTCTTCCGGTCGCCGCTCGAGGCAGCGAGCCACGATGCGCGCAAGCCCCGCGGGAACCTCGGGCCGCAGCGACTGAACGGGCTGCGGCGTGGCCTGGACCGTGGCCGCCAGGACCGCCCAGTCCGAGTCGCCCGTGAAAGGCCGACTCCCGGTGAGCATCACGTAGAGGAGGATGCCCAGCGAGAACACATCCGAAGGCGCTTGGACCGGCCGGCCCTCGATCTGCTCCGGGGACATGTAGCCCACCGATCCCAGGATCGCGCGCGTGCCCGTGAGCTGCGTGGGCATGGCCACCGTGCGGGCGGTCTCGTCGGCCACCGAGGGGGCGTGGAAGCGCGCGAGACCGAAGTCCAGCACCTTCACGCGACCCGTTGGCGTCACCATCACGTTCTCCGGTTTGAGGTCGCGGTGCACGATCTGGGTCTCGTGGGCCATGGCGATGGCGCCGGCGATCTGGATGCCGAGGTCGATCGCCTGGTCGATCGGGAGCCCACCCGGCGGGATCATCTCCGCGAGCGAACGGCCCTCGACACGCTCCATCACGATGTAGTCCAGGCCGTCGGCTTGGGCGATCTCGTGAATGGTGACGATGTTCGGATGATTGAGAGCGGACGCGGCGCGCGCCTCGCGCAGCAGCCGCTTCGCGAGTGCAGGATCGCTCCCTGCCCCGGGCGCGATGACCTTGATGGCGACATCGCGATGGAGGCGGTCATCGCGCGCCGTGTAGACCGCCCCCATGCCGCCTTCGCCGAGACGGCCGGTGACCGCGTAGTGCCCAATCGTGCGTCCGACGAGGGATTCGCTCGCGCCGGGGGAACTCATGGTGGCGGCATCATACGCCACCTGACCTCCTCGGCCGTGGTGTCAGACCGGTGAGGCCGAGGGCGCTACTCCGACGCGCGCGTGACCGCCGTCGAGCGCCGCACCGTGACCGGCACGGCATAGCGCATCGGACCGAGAGGCGTCTCGATCGTTGGGGCGAGATCGAGTCGGAGGTCCTTTTGGAGCGTTCCCTGCCCCGCGATCGCGAGTCCCAGGTCGAAGAGGTCGCGCGCGCCTCCATTGCCGAGCTGCACCAGGTCGATGCGAACGGCGAGCGGCACGTCCGACGTCGCTCCGGGAGCAATCGAGACCGGACTGGCCAGCCCACCGGCCAAGGTCTGGCGGTCGTCGAGGAAGAGCGTCCAATCCAGCGCCACCATGCGCGCGCTGACGGCGTTCTCGGCGGGGTTGGTCGCGTCGACGTGCGCGATCAGCTCGAGCGGCACCTCGTTCGTCGCGATCGCCGCGGCCAGCCGCGCGGCGTGGGCGACGCTCAACGACCGGAAGCTGGTCTTCTCCCCGATCGGGATGCCCGCGATTCGCACGTCGGAGACGCCCGCGAAGTCGAATCGCACCGTGTGGAGCGCAGCGATCTGCTGCAGCGTCGCGCACCCGGGGATGGCGACGACTGCGACCATGGCGATGACCAGCACTCTCCGGGCGTTCATGCCCCAGGTATCGGCCGGTAGGGCGCGCGGCTGAACGCGAGAGCCCTGGTGGCCCTTCGCCTTGCGTTGCAGTTCCTTGCTCTCCCTGGGGAGAGCAAGGGGTTACAGAGTCCTCGCGTCGCTCTCCTGCGAATCGCTCTCCCGCACCTCCCCTGCAGGCTCCTCGCGCGTACGTTCACCAGCCTCGATGCGTCTGCCACGGCTCTCACGCTTCGCCATCATGAATCTCCTGCCGAACATGCGTTCCGCTTCGTACTGGTTGTGAGCGCGACACCGAAGACGAATCCCATCCACCGTGGCAAGACCGCCCCGAGCGACGGGATCGATGTGATCGAATTGCAGGAATCGTCGCTCGTCGCAGCGATGCCCGCTCTCGCTGACGAAGGTGCACCGACCGCCGTCGCGCCGCCAGACCGCGCGCCGCACGTGAGCCGGGACGTAACGCCGGCTGTGGGTCCCCAATCGAAGAGGCCGTGGCTGAAGAGCGGCGCCGAGCTTCTGCCTTTCGACTTGGCGGATCAGCACATCGAGCGCGCGATCGATCAGCTGCGCGACGTCTCCGCATGGAATCACGTGGCTCAGCAGAGCCAGGGCGTGCTGGAGCTTGTCGTAGGTGCTCTGGGGGATGGAGACCTGCAGTCCGAATCGCTGTGGCGCGAGCGGGATCAACTTCGGTCGCTCGTTGGCAGATGCGACCGGTGGCGCCTGCGGCTCCACATCGGAAAACGCTGGCCTCATGGTGGGCGGTTCAGGTTGATCAGCGGCCCCACCGGCCACACCCTGTAATCCTCGCGATGGCAGCGGCTCATTGGCGGGCACGGCGGCCTCGTTCGAGCGTTCCGGCACCACGTCCGCCCTCGACGACGAGGCCCGGCCAGGGAATACTTCCACGATCGTCATCAGCTCTGTTCGTGGGAAGCGCAAAGCGAGCCGCCGCTCGATCTCAGACTTTCGCTGATAATTGGCCATCGCGAGCAGCTCGTCCGCGTTGCCCGGCTTGAGATAAGGCCCCAGCAGACAGACACCGGCCAGGTGGATGCGCCCTTCCGTGAGCGCGGAGAACACCGCAGGAAACCTTCGGGTCAAGCGCGCCGCGTAGATCCGCTTGTAGGCCGCCTGCTCGGACAAGTGGAGCTCGTCCACGCAGTAGGCGTACATCGACGCGTAGCCGGCAGAGAGGAAGAGCCGGCGCCCTTCGACCTCGCAGAGGTACGCCAGGAGCTCCGCCGTGCTGGCTCGATCTCTCGCGACCATCTCCGCCAGGTCGGCCAGGAGCAAGGCGTCACTCAGATGAGTCAGCTTGTAAGTGCTGATCGTCGATCGCTTCGCGGGGGCGATCCGAACGGAGGGCTTTTCCTTTCTATCAGGATTATCGCGAAGCGCAAGGGCAATCACGCCACGAGCGGCACTGGCAAGAACTCGAATCGTTCTGCCGTCAGCATCCATGTAACTTCTTACTCTCCCCGGGGCGAGTAAGAAGTTACATGTCAGCCAGGCGGCAACGGCTAGAACAGGCCAGGAAATCGCGTCGCGGAATCGACTACCAGCGAATGAAGGAGGGCGAGTGCCGTTCACTCCCTATCACTTCGGAGTCGGATTGGCGGCAAAGGCCGCCGCGGCGCCGCGCTTTTCGTGGGTGGCGTTCTGCGCGGCTCAAGTGGTGATCGACTGCGAGACGCTCTATTACCTCAGTCGTCACGAGCATCCCGTTCACCGGTTCTTCCATTCGCTGCTGGGCGCCGGGATGGCTGGAGCCGCGGTATCGGTCGCCTTGATCGGCTTGCTCCGCGCCCTGCCCTGGCTCGAGGCGCCCGCGGGTCATAACGGGTGGCGAAGCCGTGTTCTGCGGAGCGAGCTGTCGCCGGCGGGGGTCTGGGCGGGAGGCCTCTTCGGCGGACTCTCGCATCCACTCCTGGACGGCATGATGCACTCCGATGTGCGTCCCTTTCTTCCATGGTCGTCCTCGAATCCACTCTTGGGCATGATCGACGTGGAGATGCTCCATCAGCTCTGCTTGCTGGCCGGCGCGCTCGGCGCCGTGGGTCTGGCGCTGTGGACCCGCGCGGACAAGCGCGTCGCGCGATGACCGGCATCGAGCGATGGGTCCAGCATTGGCGCGCGCTGGGAGTCGGCGATTCGCCGACGCTGAGAGGGCTTCATCGCCAGGTTCTCGCCCGGTATTCCGAGCCTGAACGGCACTATCACACCTTGCAGCACCTGGC
>DASTBI010000025.1:0-17500 GCA_035712145.1 Candidatus Eisenbacteria bacterium
TGACGACATGGACTGCGCGAATGGACGCGTGCGAGCCGCGGTCGTGTCCGGCAACATGCTCTACATCGGTGGCGACTTCACCCACGTCGGCCCGGCCACCGGATCGGGCGTTCCCATCGACGCCGTCACCGGGCTGCCCCCGTCTTCTTTCCCGCGCACGAATGGAGCGGTTGTCGCTGTGGCTCCGGATGGGGCGGGTGGCTGGTTCATCGGTGGCAGCTTCACCCAGATCGACGGCGCCTTCAGACCCGGAATCGCGCGCCTGAATCCTGACCTGACCCTGGCGGACTGGGGGGATCCCGCTTCCTTCACGAACGGAGACGTGCTCGCGATGGAGTTGAGCGGCTCCACGCTCTACGTGGGGGGAAGCTTCACGGTTCTCTGCGGACAGTCACGAGGCCGCGTGGCCGCGATCGACGTGACCACCGCCACCGTGCTGCCCTGGAATCCCGACTGCAACGGCGCCGTGACCGCTCTCGCGGTGAGCGGTCCGATCGTCTATCTGGGCGGCCAGTTCTCGACCGTCGGCGGACAGTCACGAGGGTCGATCGCCGCTTTGGATGCGGCGACCGGCGGGGTCACGTCATGGAATCCGGCCGCCGGCGGCAGCTCTTTCCCGATTGTCAGGAGCCTGCTGGCGAGCGGCTCGACGGTCTATGCGGGCGGGACCTTCACCTCCATCGGCGGCCAGTCACGCAGCAACTGCGCGGCACTCGACGCCACCAGCGGCGCGGCCATGGCCTGGAATCCGAGCCCGAACGGTGACGTGAATTCCATGGTGCTCAGTGGATCCACACTCCACGTCGGCGGTGGCTTCACCTCGATCGGTGGACAGTCACGATCTCGTGTCGCCGCCCTCGATGCCGCGACGGGCTCGACGCTGACGTGGTCGCCTGCCGTCAACGGAACCGTCGAGTGGCTGACCCTGCAGGGGGCCGCGCTCTACGTGGGCGGGGCCTTCACCAACGTTGCGGGACAGGACCGAAACAACATCGCGGTCGTCGATGCCACGAGCGGGGTGGTTTCGTCATGGAACCCCAGCGCCGGCGGCACCGTGAGAGCCGTCGCGGTCGACGGATCCACGGTGTTCGTCGGCGGCCTTTTCAAGATGATGGGCGTCACGAATCGGAACCGAATTGCCGCGATCGACCTGACCACGGGGAAGGTCACCCCCTGGAACCCGAACGCAAGTGGGAACGTGTTCGCGCTCGCGGTGAATGGCTCGACGGTTTACGTCGGGGGCGACTTCAACGTCATTGGTGGCGCGCCCCGAGGTCGACTCGCCGCCCTGGACGCGGGGACGGGTAACGCCACCCCCTGGAACCCGGGCGCGAACGCCTACGTGTCGAGCCTGGCGGTCACGGGGACGACGGTCTTCGCGGCCGGCGGGTTCACGATCATTGGGGGGAAGTCTCGCAGCACCATCGCCGCCGTGGACGCAACGACCGGGATTGCCACGAACTTCAACGCGAACATGAGCTCCGGACGAGTCAACGCCTTGGCCGTGAGCGGCTCATCCCTCTTCGTGGGAGGACTATTCAACGCGATCGGTGGCCAGGCACGCGCCAACCTCGCTGCCTTGGACGTCACCACCGGGAGTGCCACGGGCTGGTCCCCTCCGAGCATCAACGGAGAGGTCAACGCGCTCCTGACCTTCGGGTCGACGCTCTACTTCGGAGGGCTCTTCTCCACCGTCGGTGGCCAAGCTCGCCACAACACGGCCGCGGTGGATGCCGGTTCAGCCAGTCTCTTGGGCTGGAACCCCGACGTCAATGCACGCGTGCAAGCGCTGGCGATGGGCAACGCGGCGGTCTATCTGGGAGGAGACTTCAACGTCGTGGGCGGCTGGCCCCGATTCGGTGTCGCCGCGGTCAGCACCGGAAGTGGTTCTGTGGGGAGCTGGAATCCGCATCTCGATCCGATCCTCTCCAATCTGGAGATCGCGCTGGCGGTGGGAGGCTCCACCGTATGCATCGCCGGCCGATTCGAGGCGATCGAAGGCCTCCCCCACACCGAAGTCGCCGGTACGAGTCCGAGCCAGCCGATCGTCGGAGTCGACGAGCCGGCGACGGCTCGCGTCGAGCTGAGCCTCGACGGCCGTCCCAATCCGTTCCGCGAGGCGACCCGCATTCGATTCGATCTGCCCCGCGAGTCCGAAGTCTCGGTCCGCATCTACGACGTATCCGGACGCGAAGCCCGGCGACTCGCGGACCGGGCTCGGTTGGGACCGGGACCGCACGAGCTCGCCCTCGATGCCCGTGGGCTCGCGAGCGGCGTCTACCTGTGCCTGCTGAAGGCGGGAGAGGAATCGATCACGCGGCGGATGGTGCTGATTCCTTGAGGGGCTCGAGTTTCCGGCTAGCGGTTCAGCCTTGAATCCATCCTCTGGTAGACCTGGAGGACGATCAGGGCCAGGACTGCCGAGATGCCGGCCAAGGCGTATGCCTTGACGCCGACCGCGGCCCCGATCGCGGCCACCATCCAGATGCTGGCGGCGGTGGTCACGCCCAGCACCGTGCCTTCGTGACGCAGGATGCTTCCCGCTCCGAGGAAGCCCACGCCGGTCACGATCCCGTGGATGATGCGCGTGGGATCGAACGTGGTGCTTCCCATCGCGAGGAGCGCGTGGCGCGCGGTGAGCACGAAGAGCGTGGAGCCCATGCACACGAGCGTGTGCGTGCGCAGTCCGGCGGGCTTCTTGTCGGTCTGCCGCTCCCACCCGAGGAGCGTTCCCAGGGCCATCGACACCAGCATCGGGACGATGTCGTCGAAGACGTAGTCCATCATCGCCTCCGCCTGCTAGCGGCGTCGATACTCAGCGGGTCGCTTCTCCAGGAACGCCTTCAATCCTTCGTGCATGTCCTCGCTCGCCGCGAGGATGCCGAACAGGCTGCTCTCGAGCCGCAGTCCGTCCGCCAGCGAGGTCTGCATGCCGCGGTGCACAGCCTCGAGCACGGCGGCGACCGCGAGCGGGCCGTTCTTGAGCACCGACTGCGCGAGCTTCTCCGCCTCGGGAAGCAGCTGATCCTGCGGCACTACGCGATTCACGAGCCCGATGCGCTCGGCCTCCTCGGCCTTCACGCGGCGCGCGCTCGTCATCAGCTCGAGCGCTCGCGCCGGACCGATCAGACGCGGGAGCCGCTGCGTGCCGCCGTAGCCGGGGATGATTCCCAGCGATACCTCGGGAAGCCCGAGCACGGCATTGTCGGAAGCCAGCCGCAGGTGGCAGGCGAGCGCCAGCTCACAGCCACCGCCGAAGGCGTAACCGTTGATGGCGGCGATCACCAGCTTGGGCGACTGCTCCAATCGGTCGAGCACGCGCTGGCCGAACCGGGAGATCTCCTGCGCTCCGCGCGGATCGAGCACGGCCAATTCGTTGATGTCGGCGCCCGAGATGAAGCTCTTGGTCCCGCTTCCGGTGATGATGAGCGCCTGCTGCTCGGCGTCGGCGAGGAATCGCTGGGCGAAGTCTTCGATCTCGGCGAGCGTCTCGCGATTGAGCGCGTTGAGCACTTCGGGGCGGTGAATGCTCAGCACGGTCAAAGCCCCGCGGCTTTCGGCCAGCAAATTCTTGTACGTGGTGGACGTGGCGGTGGTCATCCGTAGCCTCGCGAAAGGTGTGGCGCAGTATAGGCAGGGGGCCTGACGGCTCTCAAGCACCGGGCCGCTTGTCGGGCGAAGCGGCGGGCCCTAGAATCGCGGGCCCCTTTCACCTCAACCCAAAGAGCGCCGAATGAGCGAAGGCATCACGCAGCCCGCGGTTCCTGCCACCTCCTCCCTGCAGACGGCGCTGGACTTCCTCGCGCAGCTCAGCCAGGTGGTGGTCTCCACCAACGAGCTCCAGCCGATCCTCGACTGGATGGTGGAGAAGACATCCACGCTGTTCGGCGCCGATGAAGGATCGATCCGTCTGCTCGGGCCCGAGATGATGTCGGCCGCGCCTCACACCATCGTGCGCAAGCAACGGGCGGGCCTCGAGTCGGGCTCGTGGGAAGCTCCGGTGGCGATGAGCGTGATGGGATTCCTCCTCACCAAGACCGAGCTGCTGAGCACCCCGGATCTCCTCTCCGACCCGCGCTTTCCGGGACTGAAGAACGTGACCAGCCGCGTCCGCGCCGTGCTGGCCGCGCCCCTCAGGGTGGAGAACCGCATCACCGGCATGCTGGCGGTCACCAGCCGGACGCCCGGGCGTGCCTGGAGTGCGGAGGAGATCCAGCTCCTCGGCATCATCGCGACCTACTCGGGCGAGGCCATCGACAAGGCGCGGCTGCGCGCTGAAGCCGAAGAGAAGCGGCGTCTCGAGGAAGAGCAGAAGCGCACGGAGAGCGAGTTCAACCAGGCCAAGGCGATCCAGATGACGCTCGTCCCATCGACGACGCTCGTGATCGGGCCGTGGGAGATCCTGGGCCGGGTCATCCCCGCGCGTCACGTGGGTGGTGACTACTTCGACTACTTCCCCATCGGCGCCGACCGCTTCGCCGTCACCATCGCGGACGTGTCGGGCAAAGGCCTCCCGGCGGCCATCATGATGTCCAACGTGCAGGCCTCGCTGCGAGCGTTCTGCGACGGGGAGATGCCCATCGACGAGGCGCTGCGCCGCGTCAACCGCAGCGTCGCGCGCTCGGCCATGCCGGGCAAGTTCATCACGCTCTTCTATGCCGAGATCGACGCGAGCAAGGGCCTGGTCCGGTACTCCAACGCCGGCCACAATCCACCGTATCTCCGCCGCGCCAACGGCGACCTGGAAGAGCTGAGCACGGGTGGGCTCGTGCTCGGTCCGATGGAAGATGCGACGTACTCCGTGGGCGAGACATCGTTCGGACCGCAAGACGCCTTGCTGCTTTTCAGCGACGGGATCTCGGAGGCGATGGATCCGCGGAACCAGGAGTACGGCGAGGAACGGCTGCGCGCGATCTGGAAGGAGTGCCAGCCGCTCGCCGCGCTGCCGGCGCTGGACCGCCTGATCGCCGACGTCGAGAGGTTCCGCGGCAGCCGCAGCCAGAGCGACGACATCACCGCGGTGGTCGTCGGGCCTCGTCCCGCCGCGTGACCCAGGCGGCAAAAGGCCGTCCCCCATGAGCCGTGCGCGCCTGATCGCCCTCATCGCGTTTCTCGTCGTCGTCTTCGTGAGCGCGATTGCCTTTTTCGCCTCGGTCAGCCTCCCCCCGGTCGATTCCCTCACTCGAACGCGCCCACGGCAGACATCGCTGATGCGCGCGCGGGCGGACGAGGCCAGACGCAAAGGACGCCGCGCCGTCATCGACCAGCGCTGGGTCGCGTACGACCACATTTCTCCCCTGCTCCGGCGCGCGGTGCTGATCGCCGAGGATGACGCCTTTTTCTCACACGACGGCCTCGACTGGAACGAGCTCAAGTCCGCTGCCCGCACCAACTGGAAGCGCGGCCGCATCGTTCGAGGCGGCAGCACGATCACCCAGCAGCTCGCGAAGAATCTCTACCTCGGTCAGGAGCGCAGCATCATCCGCAAGGCGCGCGAGATGCTGATCGCGCGTCGCTTGGAAGAGACGCTCTCGAAGCGCCGCATCTTCGAGCTCTACCTGAATCTCATCGAATGGGGCGATGGGATCTACGGCGCGGAAGCCGCGGCGCGGCGCCACTTCGGCGTCTCGGCCAGCAATCTCTCGCCGCGGCAGGCGGCTCTGCTGGCCTCGGTGATCATCAACCCGCGCCGCTTCTCGCCCGTCCAGCCGACGCGCCGCATCGAGAGGCGCATGAAGAAGATCCTCGGTCGCATGTGGCGGCGAGGCTTCCTGTCGGAATCGGAGTATCGCGTCGCGCTGGGCGAGGCCCCTCCCCCGTCCAGTCCCTTCGACTGGTTGTTCGGTGGCGGGGACCCTACGCCGACGCCGGAGGCGGCGCCGCCACCCGACACGACGTGGGAGGAAGAGGGACCGCTCGAAGAACCGGCCACGGTAGATACCTTGGCGGTCGACACGCTGCCGCCCTAGGGGCCGAGCACCTCGCGCACCAGACGTGACACGGTGCCGCCATCGGCGCGGCCTTTCACCTGTCCGAGCACGGCGCCGATCACCTTGCCGGCATCCTTGGGACCGGCCGCTTGAACGCGCTCCGCGGTCGCACGGATCAACGCCTTGAGCTCGTCCTCCGAGATCGCCTGAGGCAGGTAGCGCTGGGTCACCGCGATCTCCTGCTCCTCGCGCGCGACGAGGTCGGCTCGTCCGGCCTTCTTGAGCTCGTCGATCGTCTCCCGGCGCTTCTTGGCGTAGCGCATCAGGATCTCGATCTCCTCGTCGGCGGAGAATTCGGCGCCTTTCGGCTTCTTGGTCCGGGCCTCCATCAGCGCCGCCTTCAGCATGCGCAAGGTGCTCAGCGTTTCGGCGTCCTTGGCCTTCATCGCCGCCGTCATGTCGCTCTGGATACGGTCCTGAATCGACGGATCGCTCATGATCCCTCCCGAAAGAGGGCTGAGGTTAGCAGGTCGGCCACAGACGTGACGAAGGGGTTCATCCTTGACCGTCCTCGGCACGCTCCCTACCCTCGCGCCCGCGCGCGTCCCGCGCGCTGGAGGTCGCTTGAATCGAGAGCAACGTCTCGCGGAGCTCGAGCGTCGCCGCCGTGAAGCGCTGGTCGGCGGCGGCGAGGCCCGCGTCGCCAAGCAGCACGACAAAGGATGCCTCACCGCGCGGGAGCGCGTGGATCTCCTGCTCGATCCGGGCTCCTTCGTCGAGATCGGCTCCTTCGTCACCCACCGGAGCCACGACTTCGGAATGGAGAAGAAACGCTTCGTCGGCGACGGCGTGGTCGCCGGATGGGGCACCGTGGAAGGCCGTCTGGTTTACGCGTTCGCCCAGGACTTCACGGTGTTCGGCGGCACGATGAGCGAGGCCAACGCACGCAAGATCTGCAGCATCATGGACCTGGCCATGGACAACGGGGCCCCGATCGTGGGCCTCAATGATTCGGGTGGCGCGCGCATTCAGGAAGGCGTGATTTCGCTTGGAGCTTACGCCGACGTCTTCCTGCGGAACACGCTGGCCTCGGGCGTGGTGCCCCAGATCTCCGCGATCATGGGCCCTTGCGCCGGCGGTGCGGTCTACTCGCCGGCCATCACCGACTTCACGATCATGGTGGAGGGCACGAGCCACATGTTCGTGACCGGTCCCGAGGTCATCAAGGCCGTGACCTCGGAAGAGGTGAGCTTCGAGGACCTCGGCGGCGCCTGGACCCACAATACGAAGAGCGGAGTGGCTCATTTCGTCGCGCGCGACGACGCCGACGCGATCCGCCAGGTGCGAAGGCTGCTCTCGTTCCTGCCTTCGCACAACGCCGAGGATTCGCCGCGTCGCGAATGCCGCGATCCCATCGAGCGCCGCGAGGCGATCCTTGGTGACGTGGTCCCCGACGCCCCGGACAAGCCTTACGACATGAAGGACGTCGTCCGGCCGATCGTTGACGACGGCGACTTCTTCGAGGTCCACGAGCACTTCGCGCCGAACCTGATCGTCGGCTTTGCCCGGCTCCACGGCCGTACCGTCGGCATCGTCGGGAACCAACCCAAGGTGCTGGCCGGCGTGCTGGACATCGATTCATCGGTGAAAGGCGCGCGATTCGTGCGCTTCTGCGACGCGTTCAACATCCCGATCGTCACCTTCGAGGACGTCCCTGGTTTCCTGCCCGGAACACGCCAGGAGTGGGGAGGCATCATCCGGCACGGAGCGAAGCTCCTGTACGCGTACTGCGAAGCCACCGTGCCCAAGCTCACCGTCGTCGTGCGCAAGGCGTACGGAGGCGCTTACGACGTCATGTCGAGCAAGCACATTCGCGGCGATTACAACGTCGCCTGGCCTTCCGCGGAGATGGCGGTGATGGGCGCCGAGGGCGCCGTGAACATTCTCTACCGCGACGAGATTGCGCGCGCGAAGGACCCGGCAGAGGAGCGTCGCCGCCTGGTCGCGGAGTACAACGAGAAGTTCGCGAGCCCATGGATCGCCGCCGAGCTCGGATACCTGGACGACGTGATCGATCCTCGGGACACGCGACCCAAGCTGATCGCCGCACTCGAGATGCTGCGCGGGAAACGCCAGAGCCTGCCCTTCAAGAAACACGGCAACCCGCCCCTCTAAGTCATTGCGGGGAAGGAAGACACAGCCTCAGGTCACCAACATGGCGTCACCGTAGGAGTAGAAACGGTAGCCGCCATCGAGCGCATGGCGATATGCGCGACGCACGAGGTCCTCTCCCGCGAACGCTGCCACCAGCAGCAGCAGAGTCGTGCGCGGCAGGTGGAAGTTCGTAAGCAGGGCGTCGACCGCCTGGAAGCGGTAAGGCGCCAGGATGTACTTGCGAGTCCAGCCCGAGGCTGGCCCGAGGGTTCCACCGTTCTCGTCGGACGCGGACTCGAGAGCCCGCACCGCCGTGGTACCGACCGCAACGATCCTCCCCCCGCCTTCGCGCGCCCTTCGCAGGCGATCGGCGACATCGGCGGAGACCTCGTAGTACTCCTCGTCCATCACGTGCGCGCGTGGATCCGAGACCGTCACGGGCCGAAAGGTCCCCGGTCCGACGTGGAGCAGCACGCGCTCGAGCAGGATTCCCCGGGACTCGAGCGCGGCAAGGAGCCCCTCGCTGAAGTGGAGCCCGGCGGTCGGAGCCGCCACCGCCCCTTCGATCCGGGCAAACACGGTCTGGTAGCGCTCGCGATCGGCCGCATCCGGAGCATGATGGATGTAGGGCGGCAGCGGGACCTGGCCACGCCTCGACAGGGTGGCTTCGAGGTTGCCCTCGACGATGCGCACCACGCGCTCGCCGTCCTTCCCCGCCGCGGTGACTTCGACCGTCAGTGAATCGTCGACGGTGGCGAGACGATGGCCAGGCTGCGCGTGGCGGGCCGGCCGGGCGAGCACGCGCCACGATGAGGCCCCGCCGCCGGGCTCTGGTCGCACGAACAGAAGCTCGACTTTCCCTCCGGTGGGGCGGCGTACCTCGAGCCTTGCGGGACGAACCCTCGTTTCATTGAGCACCAGGACGTCGCCGGGCCTGAGGCGATCTGGAAGCTCCGCGACAACGGCGTCCGACAAGCGCGAAGTCTCGCGCTCCACGATCAGGAGCTTCGCGTCCTCCCGCCGGGGCAGTGGATGCTGGGCGATGCGCTCGGGGGGAAGCTCGTAGTCGAGATCTTCGAGCCGCAAGGCGGGGGCCCGTGTCAGGGCAGCGGCAGCTCGGGCTGTGCGGGACCGCCCTCGCGCACCATCGGCGGCGGCGTGAACCCGAGGTGCTTATAGGCCAGCGGCGTCGCTTCTCGGCCGCGCGCCGTGCGTTTGAGGAATCCCTCCTGGATGAGGAAAGGCTCGTAGACGTCCTCGAGCGTGGTTGCTTCCTCGCCGACCACGACCGCCAGCGTGTTGAGACCCACCGGACCACCTTGGTACTTGGTGATCAGCGCGTCGAGCAGACGGCGATCCATCTCGTCGAGACCCCGCTCGTCCACGCCCAGGAGCCGCAGAGCCTCGTGGGTGACGGGCAGCGTGATGGCGCCGTCGGCCTTGATGAGCGCGAAGTCACGGACGCGGCGCAGCAGACGATTCGCGACACGAGGCGTTCCTCGCGAGCGACCCGCAAGCTCGACGGCGGCCTCCGCAGCGATCTTCACGCCCAGGATTCCCGCCGAGCGCCGGACGATCGAAGCCAGATCCGCGGGACCGTAATAGTCGAGCCTCAGCGTCACGCCGAATCGGGCGCGCAGGGGCGAAGATAGAAGGCCGGCCCGCGTCGTCGCGCCCACCAGTGTGAAGCGCTCCAGATTGAGCTTGAGCGAGCGGGCGCTCGGACCGCGGTCGAGGAGGATGTCGAGCGTGAAGTCCTCGAGCGCCGGATAGAGGTACTCCTCCACCACCGGGCTCAGGCGATGGATCTCGTCGACGAACAGGATGCCGCGGGGCTGGAGATTGGTGAGCAATCCCGCGAGATCGCCGGGGCGCTCGATCACCGGGCCCGAGGTCTGCGTGATCTCCACGCCCAGCTCATGCGCGAGGATCGCCGCGAGCGTGGTCTTGCCGAGCCCAGGAGGGCCGTGGAACAGCACGTGGTCGAGCGCCTCGCCACGCCTCCGGGCCGCCTGGAGGAAGATGCCGAGCTGCTCCTTGATCCCGGGCTGGCCGACGAACTCCCCGAGCTCGAGCGGACGGAGTCGTGGCTCCTCCTGGATGTCCTCGCTGAAGCGGGCCGGGTCGGCGACGCGGCCAGGATGCTCCACCGCACCGCGTGAAGCTTTCGGGGTTGGAATCACGGGGCCCTCCCTAGCGCACGCCGGCCGTGGACTTGGAGAGACGCGCCAGCGACTGCCGCACGAGCGCTTCGAGCGACAGATCGTCCTCCGATCCCGCCACCTTTCTCACCGCATCCTGCGCCTGCGCCTGACTGTAACCCAGACGCACCAGCGCCGCGACGGCGTCATCGAAGCGCTCGGATTTCGGCAGCACGCCGCGCTCGGCGGCCGGCGAGCCGGCGGACTGCGCCGTCACAACCAGCTCCATCTTGTCGCGAAGCTCGACCACCAGCCGCTCTGCCGTCTTGCGGCCCACGCCGGAAATGCCGACCAGCTGCGCGACGTTCTCCTCGCGTATCGCGCGCGCGAGCGCCGCGGGCTTGAGCCCCGAGAGCACGGCCAGGGCGACCTTGGGGCCCACGCCGCTTACCGTGATCAACAGCTCGAAGAGTCGACGCTCCTCGAGGTCGGCGAATCCGAAGAGCTGAAGCGCGTCTTCGCGCACGACCTGGTGGGTATAGAGGAACACGGCTTCGCCGGGCTCGGGCAGGACACGCGAGGTGTGGCTCGAGACGCTGACCCGGTAGCCGACGCCGGAGGTCTCGATCACGCAGTGGGCTGCGGCTTTCTCCGAGAGCACGCCGCGCAATGACGCGATCATCGTCGCGCTCCTCGCGCGAGCAAGGCGGCGAGCCGCTCGGCGGCCGCCGAAGCGGCCCGCGCCGGAGCGGTGAAGCGAGCGCGATGCAGGTGGCAGATGGCGGTGGCCAGCGCGTCGGCGGCATCGCTCTGCGGCGTCGACCGTAGCGCCAGAAGGCGACGGACCATGAGCGCCACCTGCTCCTTGGTGGCCCCGCCGTTGCCCACCACGCTCAGCTTGATCTCACGCGGCGTGTACTCCGCCACCGCCACGCCACGCTGGACCGCGGCGACCAGCAACGCTCCCCGCACATGGCCGAGCACCAGCGTCGAGTGGACGCTCTCATGGTAGAAGGCCTTCTCCACCACGACATACTCGGGGCTGGACTGCTCGATGACCTCGCCGATCTTCGCGGCGATGTCGTGGAGGCGGCGCGGCAGATCGAGGCGCGCGGAAGGCGCGACGGCCCCCTGGACGACGCAGGTCATGCGATTCCCCGACCGCTCCACGATGCCGAAGCCGGTCCGTCGGCTGCCAGGGTCCAGTCCCAGGACGCGCATCGAGCTCCTACTTGGAGAGTCGGGCCATCACGTCTTCAGAGATGTCGAAGTTCGAGTAGACCTTCTGGACGTCATCGTGATCTTCGAGCGCCTCGACGAGCCTGAGCAGCGTCTCGGCGTCCTTGCCCTCCACCGGGACGTGCAGCCCCGCGATCCGCGTGACCTCGGCGCTGGCGATCGGAATGCCGCGGCTGGCCAGGGCCTCCCTCACGACCTCCATCCTTCCGGGAGCGGTGAGGACCTCGAATGTCTCCCCTTCGGCGGCCACATCGTCGGCTCCGGCGTCGAGCGCCGCCTCCATCAGCGTATCCTCGGAGACCGCGGCGCGCTCGACGACGATCATCCCATGGGGCTTGAAGAGGTGGGCGACACTGCCGGCTTCTCCCAGCTTGCCCCCGTGTTTGGTGAACAGGTGTCGGACGTCGCCGGTCGTGCGGTTGCGATTGTCGGTCGCGACCTCGACGAGGATCGCCGCGCCGCCAGGCCCATAACCTTCATACTGCGTCTCTTCGTAGTGGGCGCCGTCGACTTCACCGGTGCCGCGCTTGACCGCGCGATCGATGTTCGCGGCCGGCATGTTGACCGACTTGGCCGCGGCGATCGCGGTGCGCAGACGGGGATTCGCGTTGGGATCACCGCCGCCGTGCCGGGCGGCAATCGTGATCTCTTTGATGTACTTCGAGAACATCTTCCCGCGCGCCTGGTCGGTCGCGGCCTTTTTCCGCTTGATGGTCGCCCATTTGGAGTGGCCGGACATGACTCGCCGGCGGCATCACGCGTGAGCCGCCGCCTCCTTCTCCGCCTTGGCGGCCGCGATCACGCGGTCGGACTGGTCGCGTGGCACTTCTTCGTAGTGAGCGGTGCGCGCCGCGTGCATGCCGCGTCCCTGGGTGATGGACCGCAGGTGGCTGGCGTACTTGTAGAGCTCGGCCATGGGCACCAGGGCGCGGATCACCTGGTACCGGCCGTCGGCCTCGGTGCCCAGGATGCGCCCTCGCTTGGATGACAGGTCGCCCATGACGTCCCCGAGGAACTCCTCCGGCACTCGCACCGTGATCTCGTCGATCGGCTCGAGCAGGACCGGCGAGGCCTTGAGCATGGCCTGATGGAAGCAGGTCTCGGCAGCGATCTTGAACGCCATTTCGGATGAATCGACGTCGTGGTGCTTGCCGAAGAAGACAGCGACCCTCACGTCCACCACCGGATAACCGGCCAGCGGTCCGCGGTCCATTCCGGCGATGACGCCCTTCTCCACCGCGGGAATGAACTGGTTCGGGATGACGCCGCCCTTGACCTCGTCGGCGAATTCGAAGCCCTCGCCCCGCTTGCGCGGCTCGAGCCGCAGATGGACCTCGCCGAACTGGCCGCGGCCACCGGTCTGCTTCTTGTGGCGGTACTGATCCTCTGCCTTCTGACGGATGGTCTCGCGATAAGGCACGCGCGGCTTGTTGAGCAGCACCTCGACGCCGAATCGTTTCTTGAGGCGGTCGACCATGACTTCGAGGTGCAGGTCGCCCATCCCCGACACCAGGGTCTCCTTGGTGCTCGGCTCGAAGTGCTTGCCGAAGGTCGGATCCTCCTCGTGGAGCCGTGCGAGCCCCTGCGCCACCTTTTCTTCGTCCCCCTTGTTCTTGGGATGCAGGCTCTCCGTCGTCACCGGTTTTGGGAATTGAGGCGCCGGCAGGGTCACCGGCCGCGAGCGATCGGCGAGCGTGTCGGCGGTGTGGGTCTCCTTGAGCTTCACCGCGGCGACGATGTCGCCCGCATGGGCGACCGGGCAGTCGTGCCGCTCCCTCCCGATCAGCTGATAGAGCGCTCCGAGCTTCTCGGGACGGCTACGCACCACGTTCATCAACTCCTGACCCTGGGAGAGCTTGCCTGAGAAGATCCGCAGCAGAGAGAGGTCCCCGAGATGCTGCTCGGAGAGCACCTTGAACACCAGCGCCGCCGCGGGCTGGGCCACGTCGGCCTTGCACTCCACCTCCGCACCCGAGGCGTTCTTGCCGACGATCGGCTTGACCTCGACCGGCGATGGCAGGACGTCCACCACCTCGTCGAGCACTTCCTTGACGCCGTGGTTGTTGTACGCGGAGCAACAGAAGACTGGAAGAAGATCGCCGAGCACGACCCGCTCGCAGAGTCCGTGACGGATCTCGGCATAGGAGAGATCGCCACTGCTCAGGAACTTCTCCATCAGCTGCTCGTCGCCGGTGGCCGCTTCCTCCATGAGTTTGGCGCGGGCATCGGCGACCTCGTCCTTCATGTCGTCGGGAATCGGGATCTCCTGGCTCTTCGCCTCCATCCCCTTTCCCGTGAAGCTGTAGGCCTTGTTCTCGATGAGGTCGACGATACCGTGGAAGTGCTCGGCCTCGCCGATCGGGAGCTGGACGGGCACTGCGTTCGCGCCGAGTCGATCGTGAACCGACTTCAGGGCGGCGGAGAAGTTCGCGTGCTCCTTGTCCATCATGTTCACGACCACGAGCGTGGGTGTCTTCTGCTTGCGAAGGATCTCCCACACCACTTCGGTGCCGACCTCGGCGCCGGCATTCGCGCGGAGCACCAGGATGGCTGAATCCGCGGCCCGCAGCGCCCCATAGACGTCGGCGACGAAGTCAGGGAATCCCGGAGTATCGAGAAGATTCACCTTGTGGCCAGACCACTCGAACTGGGCCAGCCCGAGATTGATGGTGATCTGCCGCTGGATCTCGTCGGGCGCGTGATCGAGGAGCGTGGTCCCGTCCGTGACGCGACCCAGTCGGCTCGTGGCTTTGGCCAGGAACAGCATCGCTTCGGCGAGACTCGTTTTTCCCACGCCGTGGTGAGCGACGAGCGCGACGTTGCGAATACTGGTGGTCGGGTACTCCTTCAAAGGGCACCTCCCGTTGGCGTGTGGGATGGTGTGGTGTCGGAGCTGAGCGTGGAGGGCTCCCGAGCGCTCGCGGATTCGCGTAAGGCTTTGGGCCCGTGGAATCTAACACCGGCGCTGCAAGCGGGTCAAGAACACGGCCGCCGAGAGGACGAACGATCCTTTGACCCACTTCGCCGCAGACGTACTCTAATGAAGCATGCGTCCTTCGTCATGGATCCAGGACCATCTCGTCCGGCGCGCGGTGGCTTCCCTGCTTGCCCTCGGCTGCCTCTCGATGGCCGCCTTCGTGGGCGCCGATCCGCCCAAGCTGCCGCCTGGTGACCCCGCGGCGGGCAAGAAGACCTTTCAGGTGAAGTGTGTCCCCTGCCACAAGGCCGACGGCAGTGGAGGCATCAAGCTGACCGGGAATCCGACGCCGAATTGGCGTGACCCGAAACGGATGGCGGACCCGAAGTACACCGACGAGTACTTTCGGGAGTGCATGACGAACGGCAAGGTGAAGTCGGGGATGCAACCCATCACCAAGATCGGCGTCGACCTCAAGGAGATCCCGAACCTCATCGCCTACGTCAGGACGTTCTCCCGGAAGAAGTGACGGTCAGCGGATGTCGATGCGGTAGGGAAGCCACGCGAGAGCCACACCGTTCGGAAGCAACGCCACGGCGAGGAACGAGCTGAGCCCCGGAACCAGACGAAGGGCGCTCTCCTCCCAGTCGTCGTTGACCATCTCCGAGAAGATCCGCTGGAGGAATGTCTTGTCGACCTTGGGATAGATCTCGACCGCGACCTGCTCCTCCGGAGGGATGTCCGCAAGGCGCTTGGCCACGTCCACCGCCTTCTCGATCCCGCCCAGCTCGTCGACGAGGCCGTTTCGAGCGGCGGCGATGCCGCTCCACACCCTCCCTTGCGCGACACGCTCGACCTCGTCCTCCTTCATCTCACGCCCTTTCGCCACCCGGTTCACGAAGGTCCGGTAGACGTGCATCATGCTCTTTCGGAATTGCTCGGACTCCTCCGGCGAGAAGTCTTTGAAGGGTGACAGCATCTCCGCGTGCTTGCCGCGCGTGACGGTTTCGACGTTGAGTCCGACCTTGTGATAGAGGCCCAGCACGTTGAGCTTGCCTCCATAGACCCCGATCGAGCCGGTGATGGTGGAAGGCTGCGCCACGATCGAGCTGCCCGCGACCGACAGGTAGTAGCCACCCGAAGCCGCGTAGTCAGACATCGAGATCACGACCGGCTTCACTTTGTTCAGCCGCTCGACCGCTCGCCACATCTCATCCGAGGCCGGCGCCGATCCTCCCGGGCTGTCGACCCGAAGGATCACTGCCTTGACCGAATGACGCTCACGGACTTCATCGAGCGCGTCGACCAGCGTCTCGCTGCCCAGGATCTCTTCGTCACCCGGAGCGCCGCGGCTCTTCCCTTCGGAGATCGTTCCCGACGCCACCACCATCGCGAACCTCGACCGAGCCGGCGGATGGCGGAGGCGCTCCGCGTATCGCCAGAGCGAGATCGTGTGATCGGAATCCCCGACCTCCTGCGCAACGAGCGAGTCCAGCTCGGATTCGTAGAGCACCGTATCGATCAGGCCCTGAGCCCACGCCTCGGGCGCGTCATAAGGCCCCTGGTCGAGCAGCGCGGCCACCGTGTCTCGTGGCAGGTCCCTGGCCACGGCCAGCGTATCGAGCAGCGATCCGTAGAGGTCGTCGACCAGCGCCTGCAGTGCTTCGCGTGCGGGCGGAGACATCTCGCGTCGGGTGAAGCCCTCGGCCCCGGACTTGTAGGTGCCTGCCTGCTCGAAGTTCGGATTGACGTCGAGCTTGTCGAAGGTGCCGCGCATGAACAACGCGGAGGCCGTCAGGCCATCGAGCTGGAGCACCGTGAGCGGGGGCGACGAGATCAGGTCAGCCGAGGAGGCCAGGAGATATTCCCGCTCCCCGCCGCCGGTGAAACTCGCGTAGACCGGCTTTCCAGACTGACGGAACGCCTCGATGGCCTCGCGGACCTCAGTGACCTTCGCCCAGCCCCAGTCGACCGGACCGACGTGGAGCACGAGAGCTGTGATGTGATCGTCTTCCGCGGCCTGTCGCAGACCGAAGGCCACTTTCCACAGCAGAGGCCGCGAAGGCTGGAACCAGTCCACGGCATAGGGGCTCTCGGGAGGCTCTCCTTCCTCGAGGTACTCGGGCACGTCGAAGACCAGCACGCTCGACTCGGGAACGGAATCCAGGGGATGACGGAGGGTCAGCGCCGCAAAGACCGCGGCAGCGCCGAGCAGGACCAGCAATAGCAGGAAGACGAACACTCCACGACGTGCGGACATGGATTCGCCCCGAGTTGGAGGATGAGGACCCGGAGCAGAGTGTACGCGTGCGGCGAATGATGTAAAGCCGAGGGTCAGCGCAGCGAGCGGACGAGCTCCAGAGAGGCATAGATGCTACGGGCGTTCTGCACCGGATCCTCGTGGTATTCCCAGCGGAAAGCACCCATTGCCTTCAAGCGAAGTCCGGCGGCCAATCCCTGATCCGCGATCAAATCGAGCCCCCAAAAGACATAGGAGCTGTGCAGGAAATGCGCGCCGATTCCCGATGCGCTGTGGTAATCGCGCCAGCCGGCCGACGGAGTCACGCTCCACCATGCCCGCGCGCCAATGTATTCGACTCCGAGAGAGCCGCTCATCTCCCGGTACTCCTCTGCCGGATCGAGCGCCGCGAACAAGTCTTCGACTCGAGGGCCGATCGCCAGGGCCCATCGTGCATTCGGCTCCCATCGCATCAGGAGTCCGAGCCTAGAAACCTGGTAGTTGAAGTACAGCGTGCTGTCCTGAAGGTCATAACGCGTGGCCTCTCCCTCCGCCCGGGCGCCGACGCTCCATGCTCCCGGCAGTGCGACTCGTGCGTCGACGGCGCTGTTTCCCAGCCAGAAGTTGTCGCGGCTCGTCGGGACGACTCGGACGGTCACACGACGAGTGAGGTTGGCGTCCAGTGCCAGCCAGTTTCCACCCCCTCGAGTTCGCCACCGGACCTCTCCCAGATGCTCGTAGTGATCGCGGTCCACCGAATCAGGAAAGGCGCGAGCCGTCACTGCGTATCCGAATCTCCACTCATCGCCCTCGAGCCCCAGATGGTCCACGGCCGTGAAGACCGACCATCCGTTCCGATCCGGTTGGAATTCGCTCCCGA
>DASTBI010000026.1 GCA_035712145.1 Candidatus Eisenbacteria bacterium
GACCCCCGCGGTGACGACGATGTCGCCCGCGGACAGGCCGTCCTTGAGCACAACCCGATCGGCCTCATAACGGCTCACCACGACCGTCTTGAGAACAAGGCTATCGTCCTTCGGATCGACCACCCACACGGCCGGCAGCCCACCCTTGTCGAACAGGGCGTTGCCCGGCAGGACGACAACCGGAGCGCTCGACGCCTTCAGGCCGACGACGCTGCTCCCGAAGCGCATCTGCTCCGGGGGATTTTTCAACGTCACCTTGACCTGATAGGTGCGCGTCGAAGGATCGGCGACCGGGGAGATCTCGCGAACAACGCCTTCAGCGGAAACGGAGGGATGGCTCAAAAGGGCAACCACGATCTCCGGCCGCTCCCCATTGATGCTCCTGCCGCCGAAGACGGATTCGGCGATCGCGAAGACAGCGTCCTTGTCGTCGGGCCGCGCCAGTCGAATGACCATCTGACCCGTATTGACGACCTTATACCAGGTCTCTGAGAGCGTGACTCGGGGGTGGATTCCCGAAGTGCTGCGGATCTGATTCAACATGGCGGACGAGGAGGTTCGCCATGCCTATTCCGCTTCGGTCCGACTTCGATGCGGCGCAACTGCGCGGGGTTGCAAGGAGGACGAAGGACGCGCCGCAGGCGCGGCGTCTTTTGGCGCTGGCGGCGATCTATGACGGAGCGACGCGCACGCAGGCGGCGGCGATTGGCGGTGTGACGCTGCAGATCGTGCGGGACTGGGTGGTGAAGTTCAACGCCCGCGGGCCCGATGGTCTCATCGACCGCAAGGCGCCCGGGCAGCCCTCGCGGCTCAACGACACGCACCGGGCGGCGCTGGCGACGATGATCGAGAGCGGGCCGATGCCGGCGGTTCACGGCGTCGTGCGGTGGCGTCTGATCGATCTGTGCCAGTGGCTCTTTGAGGAGTTCCGGATCACGGTGGCCAAGCAGACCTTGAGCCGGGAGCTGCGGGGCATGGGCTATCGCAAGCTGTCGGCGCGGCCGCGTCACCACGCTCAGGCCGAGGGAGCGGTCGAGGATTTTAAAAAAGCTTCCCGGCGCACCTGGACGAGATCGCGCGCGAGAAGGGCGTCGCTGCGGACCGGATAGAGGTCTGGTTCGCGGACGAGGCGCGCATCGGCCAGAAGAACAAGATCACACGGCGGTGGGCCCGGCGGGGAACGCGGCCCTCGGCACCCTACGATCAGCGCACGGCCTCGACCTACATCTTCGGCGCCATCTGCCCGAGCGAGGGCAAGGGAGCTGCCCTGGTCCTGCCGGCCTGCAACACCGAAGCCATGAACCTGCACCTGGCCGAAATCGCAACCGAGGTGGCGCCGGGAGCTCATGCCGTGCTCCTCATCGATCAGGCCGGATGGCACCTCTCGAGCCGGCTCGTCGTGCCGCCAAACATCACCCTCGTGGCGCTCCCACCCAAGTGCCCCGAGCTCAACCCCGTTGAGAACGTCTGGCAGTTCATGCGCGACAACTGGCTCTCGAACCGCATCTTCACGTCCTACACCGATCTCCTCGACCACTGTTGCGAAGCTTGGAACAAGCTCATCAATCAGCCATGGACCATCATGTCTGTCGGCCTCCGCCACTGGGCATATCGGTCCTGATCATCGGGACTCGGTATTACAGCTATCCGCGGGTTCGCTATTACCATTATCCCCGGCGGGCCTATTACTATCCTCGGCGGGTCCATTACTATCGGCCGGCCTATTACGGGTATCGGTGGTAGCGCGCGCGTCGCTCGCCGCACCGGGCCAGCAAGGCGGGTGCCTCGGCGCCGCCCGCTTCATTGCTCTGGCGACAACGGCCGCAGCCGGTCGAGGACGCCTTGCAGGATGTAGGCTGCCGCCATCTTGTCGACGACGGCGCCGCGTCGCGCCCGGGACGCATCCGCCTCGAGCAAGGCTCGGGTGACGGCGGCAGTCGACAGGCGCTCGTCCCAGAACACGATCGGCAGGCCGAGCAGCGGCTGGAGATTGCGCGCGAACGCGCGCGTCGCCTGCGCGCGCGGTCCCTCCGAGCC
>DASTBI010000027.1 GCA_035712145.1 Candidatus Eisenbacteria bacterium
AAATGCTGGAGGAGTTACATCAGAAATCCATGTTGCAGTACGTGCAGCAGTAGCTGTATTACCACAAGCATCAGTTGCGGTCCATGTTCTTGTTTGAGAACGGTTACATCCGTTACTGACCACAGGACCATCGGATGCTATCGGTGTTATACTTCCAACCGGAGTTTGTTGAGTACATCCTTGTCCATTTGCAAACTGAAGATTGAAAGTCAAAATAACTCCGGCACCGAATAGATTATTATTATTATTTGGTCCATCGTAATAGCAATATTCAGCACTTAATCCATCATTTGATAAGTCTCCCGGTCCGAAAAGCACATTGGATAGATCTGAAGCAGGATCATTATCAGTAACACTTAAAACAGTAGGTGCTACAGTAAAGGATGAAGTAAAGAATAAAGTAATTGTGCCTGTTGGAGCGAAACCACTCATGTCTGGACAATTACCACCTCCGTTGTTTCCTTTGTATTCCCTTACACATGAACCAGGCAAAGAACCTCCACCTGTCTCCCCGCAATTATCACTAGCCGTAGCAGTACCCAGAGCAGCAGCTATATCATCAGCAGATGGATTACATCCAAGAGTTAATGAACCACCACCAGTGGTAATGACTGGAGGAGTAAGATCGGATATCCATCTCACGGTACGTGAAGTAGTGGATGTATTGTTACAGCCGTCTCTTGCAGTGAATGTTCTTGTTTGTGAACGGTTACAACCATCAGTTACAACAGCACCATCAGAAGAGGTTATAGTTACTCCGCCACAAGCATCGGTTGCAGTAGCAGAACCAAGTGAACCAGCAGGATTAGCCGGGTTACAACCCAGAGTTACATCAGCATAGCTGCCTGTAAATGCAGGAGGAGTAAGATCGGATATCCATCTGACGGTACGTGAAGTAGTGGATGTATTGTTACATCCATCTCTTGCAGTGAATGTTCTTGTTTGTGAACGGTTACATCCATCAGTTACAACAGCACCATCAGAAGAGGTTATAGTTACACCACCACAAGCATCGGTTGCAGTAGCAGTACCAAGTGAACCAGCAGGATCAGCCGGGTTACAACCCAGGTTTACATCAGCATAGCTGCCTGTAAATGCTGGAGGAGTTACATCAGAAATCCATGTTGCAGTACGTGCAGCAGTAGCTGTATTACCACAAGCATCAGTTGCGGTCCATGTTCTTGTTTGAGAACGGTTACATCCGTTACTGACCACAGGACCATCGGATGCTAT
>DASTBI010000028.1 GCA_035712145.1 Candidatus Eisenbacteria bacterium
GTAGACCGCGGCGCGCGCGTGACCGTCGTCCCGGCGCAGATGCCGGCGCGCGAAGTGCTGCGCATGAAGCCGGACGGAGTCCTCCTGGCCAACGGCCCCGGCGATCCGGAGCCTTGTGACTACGCCATCGAGGCGATCGGCGAGATCCTCGACGCCACTCGCGTACCGGTGTTCGGCATCTGCCTCGGCCACCAACTGATGGGGCTCGCCTCTGGCGCTAAGACCATGAAAATGAAGTTCGGTCACCATGGCGCAAATCACCCGGTGAAGGACATCGATACCGGGCGTGTGGTCATCACGAGCCAGAACCATGGCTTCGCGGTGGACCCCGAGTCGCTGCCGCACACTCTGCGGCCGACGCACGTTTCCCTCTTCGACGGTTCCCTTCAGGGTCTTGCCCGTACCGATCGACCGGCGTTCTGTTTCCAAGGACACCCGGAAGCGAGCCCCGGCCCGCACGACATCGGCTATCTCTTCGACCGGTTCGCCAAGCTGATGGACGATGCTCGAAAGTAAAAAGCTTGCCTAAACGAACTGACATTAAGTCCGTCCTGATCATCGGCGCCGGCCCGATCGTCATCGGCCAGGCGTGCGAGTTCGATTACTCCGGCGTGCAGGCCTGCAAGGCGCTGCGCGCCGAGGGCTACCGCGTGGTGCTGGTGAATTCGAACCCCGCCACGATCATGACCGACCCGGAAATGGCCGACGCGACGTACGTCGAGCCGATCCAGTGGCAGGTGGTGGCGCGCATCATCGAGAAGGAGCGCCCCGATGCGCTGCTTCCGACAATGGGCGGGCAGACGGCGCTCAACTGCGCACTGGATCTCGCACGTGAGGGCGTGCTGGAGAAACACGGCGTCGAGCTGATCGGCGCCTCGCGCGAAGCGATCGACAAGGCCGAGGACCGCGAGAAGTTCAAGGCCACGATGACGAAGATCGGCCTCGGCTCCGCGCGCTCGGCGCTCGCGCACTCGATGGAGGAAGCGCTCCAGGTCCAGGCGGCGATCGGCTATCCGGTGGTCATCCGCCCGTCCTTCACCCTCGGCGGCACGGGCGGCGGCATCGCCTACAACCGCGAGGAATTCATCGCGATCTGCGAGCGGGGGCTCGAGGCGTCGCCCACCAAGGAGCTTCTCATCGAGGAATCGCTCCTCGGCTGGAAAGAGTTCGAGATGGAGGTGGTGCGCGACCGCAAGGACAACTGCATCATCGTCTGCTCCATTGAGAACCTCGACCCCATGGGGGTGCACACCGGCGACTCGATCACCGTCGCGCCGGCGCAGACGCTCACCGACAAGGA
>DASTBI010000029.1 GCA_035712145.1 Candidatus Eisenbacteria bacterium
AACTATCTGCTCAACTATGTCTCGGCTCCTGGCGGAACACGGGATTCGCTGAACGTCGAGGAGCTCGTGCGGCTCGCGACACCCGGCGCGGGTCTCTGGACGATCCGTGTCGAGGGTCGCCGCATCGTCCAGGGCCCTCAACCGTTTGCGCTTTGCATCACCGGCGGCGTGGGCGGGCCCGCCGGCGCCGTTGCGCTCGACCGCTACCAGTACGCCCTCAGCGACTCGGTCGAGATCGAGGTGATCGACACCGACGCGTCCGGCCCGATCACGGCTCAGGCGTGGTCGAGCACCGAAGGCCTCCCCCAGAACGTGGCGCTGACCGGAGCGAACGGAGTGTTCCGCGGCTCGTTCGCGATCGCTCCAGTCCTGCCCGTGTCGGGCGATGGGGTCTTCGCGGTCAGCTCGGGTGACTTGGTGACGGTGAGCTACACGGGTGGCGGGGGCAATTCCGTGGTGGCCACCGCGCGAGTCAACGTGGAGGCGCCGGCGATCACCAACGTGGACGCCATCGCGCTGGGCGCGACCCAGGCCGTGGTGTCCTGGACCACCAACCTGAACGCATCAACGCGGGTTCGTTTCGGTTCGACCGTGCCGCTCCAATCCGTGGCGGACTCGAGCGGATACACGATGCAGCACTCCGTGCTGCTCACCGGTCTCCAGCCGGGCACCACTTATCGGTACGACCTCGAATCCGTCACGCCGGGTGGAGCCACGAGCGTCGATAGCCTGGACGGACAGCATCGCTCGTTCACCACTCTTCAAGCCGGAACGATCGCGCTCCTCATGGATGATCCGAATGCTGACGTGCTCGCCACCTGGTCCAACGCGTTCGCCGCGCTCGGGTGGGGTGTGGACGTACTCCCCGCCGCCGCCAACGACCCTCCTCTGGTGGGAAACTCTTCGGCCGGGCTGCGCCGATACCAGGCGGTCGTCTGGCAGGTGGATCCCAACAAGTACCCGCCCTTCAGCGATGCACAGCGCGCGGCGATCGACTCGCTCCTCGACTTCGGCGGACGCCTGCTGGTGACGGGTCATGACATCGGCTTCGGACTGTCCGACGCCGGCAGTCCCTCCTACTCGCTCGAGCGCGAGCTATGGCTCGAGAGCGGCCTCAAGACGCGTTACTTCATCGACAACATCTGGGCGGACACGCTCACCGGCGTCAGCGGAAGCCCGGTGTCGGGCGCGTTCACCGACTCGATCCCCTATGCACTGGAGCTCTACCCGGACTCGGGTGACAACGTCGGAGCCGCTCCGGCAACGGACGGCATATGGGCCGGCGACTGGACCGAGAACTCCATCAAGAACAGGCACATCGGCATGCACTGGGAAAGCAACTCCACGCGAGGCACCAGTGGGGTCGGCGTCTGGGGCGGGGAGAAGTCGCGACTGGTTGGCCTGTTCTACGAGTGGCGTTCGCTCGCCGGCAGCTCGACCTCGCACCTCGAGGCGCGCACCGGCGTTCTGCATGATGCGGTTTCTTGGCTGCTGGGACACGATCCCCCCGAGGTCCACATCGTCCAGCCGACGCCGGGAGCCGTGGTCACGGACAACTTCCTGACCATCCGATACTCGATCCGTCCCGACGTGGGTCGCACCATCGCCGGCCGCTGGGTGGACTATTCGTTGGACGGCGGCGACTCGTGGACCCCGGCCACGACGGCCGTGTGCGCCGACTCGGGCTGCATCTGGGACCTGGGCGGCGCCCTCGGTGGCGCTCCGATCCCGAACTCCACGAACGTGCAGCTGCGTGTTCGAGTGGCGGACGACGGCTCGCCGGCTCTGCAGTCGACCGCGGTGTTGAGCGGTTCGTTCGCCCTGGCCCGTACCGGCGGTGACACGCGCGGCCCCGTGCTCATCTCCGGCACTGCGACCAGCAGCCCGATGCCGATCCGACGTCTCCGACCGGCAACGCTCATGGCCACGTTCACCGACGCCGAGATGGGCGGCGGCGGCGTGGCGGCGGCGGAGTACTCGATCGGCTCGACTCCAGCATCCGCGGGGAGTGGGATCCCCATGTCAGGCGCATTCGGCACTCCCACGGTACAGGCGTCGGCGGCACTCGCGACCGACAACGTGCTGTCGGGCACCATGACGTTCTGGCTGCGCGGGCGCGACGCCGCCGGCAACTGGGGCGCCGCCGTCGCGCTCCCCGTGCCGGCCACGGGGCACTCCGTCGTTGGCGTGGATGACGTCGCCACGCACGTGGACTTCCTCGCAACCCCGAGCCCCAATCCCTCCCGCGCGTTCGCCACCATCCGCTTCGGGCTCGCGCAGGCAGGCGAGGTGAATCTCGAGCTGTTCGACGTCGCGGGTCGTCGGGTTCAGACGCTGATCAGCAGCAAGCTCGCTCCCGGCCCGCACACCGCCACATGGAACGGCCGCGATCGGCACGGCAATCACGTCAAGAACGGGATCTACCTGGTCCGGCTCACGACCCCGTCGAAGACGCTCCATACGCGGATGGTCAGGCTGCAGTAGAGCGCAGGGCACAGCCAGCTGCCTGCATCCGCAGCTTCCCGTGACCGTCAGGGCTGCGGGATCTCCCGCACGAGAAAGCGTAGAATCGCGGCCAAGCGACCCACCTATGGTCACCCGGGGTCCAGAGGCCATCCATGACGACGACTGTGGGACGCAACGATCCTTGCCCGTGCGGGAGCGGCCGCAAGTACAAGAACTGCTGTGAAGGCAAGCTCCAGCTCGGCCGGCAAGTCCGTGGGCCGTGGCTCTACGTCGGCATCGCCATCGCGGCGATCGTCATCGTGGGCGTCGGGTTCACCCTCACCCGCAACCGCGCCACGACGAGCATGGGCACACCGGGAGCTGTTGACAACACGGCGGGTCCTGCCGCAGCGCCTTGGACCTACGACTCGACGACGAACCGCCACTTCGATCCCGTCCACAGGCACTGGCACGCCGGCCCGCCTCCGCCGCCCGAGCTGCGGGGCGCGGGCGCCATCAGCCCGATGCCTCCCGGAGACTCGGCGGCAACGAATCCCGCGGCCGGAGCTCCTCAGGGGGCGCCGGCATCCACGCCGGCTCCGTGGACCTACGACCCGGCGACCAACCAGCACTGGGATCCGAACCACGGCCACTGGCACCCGGGTCCGCCTCCGTCGACGGCAAGGTAGGCACGAGCTTCTTTCGCCACAGTCGCGGCCGGATGACGGTTCAACCGGGCGCGTCTCTCGTGCAGCTGCTCAGACAGTCCGCCTTCGCCTGCTCCAGCCTCGTCATCTCCGCGGCATGACGTTCGCCTTCCTCCATCAGGCAGGTCCCGAGCTGCGGCTGAGACAGCTGCCGACAAAGCTCGAGATTCTGCTCGCGCATCTTTGATTCCCTGGCGATGAGGCCGTTGTAGAGCTCATTGCAATTGCGGATGCAGGTGGTTGGCTGTGCCCGACCGACTTTCACTCCAGTGATTCTGTTTCCCACCGTCCCGCAACTCACGAGGGCCGCCGCCAATCCGGCGACGATGAGGAACCTCCTGCCGAGGACGAGGGAGAGGCTGGGTGCGTTCGCTGCGCGGCACATAGTCCCTCCTCATGGTGGATTCGACCCGAGACAGGCTGAGTGTTGGCTCTCCATGAGATCCGACCCTCAGCCCCATTGGGACTTCAATGCCCGCTCGGATCCAAGAAGCGTGCCCGATGTCGAAATGGAG